>JBFFWJ010000074.1:0-10327 GCA_041570315.1 Longimicrobiales bacterium
AGCCGCATCGCGAAGGCGAAGGCGCGGACGTCGGATGGAATCCGGGCTGCGGCGAGGACGGCCAGGCCGCCGGCCGCGGCCAACGCCCTCCACGGGGAATCGAGCGAGAGCGCGACCAGGCCGAGGACGATGGTGTCCTCGAAGAGCGAGACGAGCAGGGGGTGGGGTGAGTTCGAGGGGCCGAGGCGGCGGACGACGGTGCCGCCGGATCTCGCCGCGTGCGAGAGGGAGGCGAGGAGCCCGGAGAGGGTCGCACCCGAGACCACGATGGCGGGTGGCTGACCCTCCAGCACCAGGAGCGCGAGCAGCGCGGCCGAAAGGGGTCGGATGATCGCGTGAACGGCGTTCCACAGGAGGGTCGCGGCCGCGTAGCGCTCGGCCGCGAACTCGAGGAGGTACATCGCCCCGACGACGAGGAGGACGGCCGGAGAGTCGAGGTCGGACAAGGCGCCGGGCAGGGCCCGGTCCCAGAGCCCGATCGTGGGTGACGCTCCCAGAAGGAGCAGGGTCAGGTAGAGGTCGATCCCCGCGGCGACCGCGAGCGGCGGGAGGAGCAGGAGCTCGGGCGGGACCGGCGGCACGGGCGGGTCACGCCTCCCCGGCGCGGCGCTCGAAGCCCGGCTTCGCGAGGAGCAGAACCGCGTTGATCCCACCGAAGCCGAAGCTGTTCGAGAGGGCCACGCCCACGTCGTGATCACGGCCGGCGCCCGTGACGTAGTCCAGATCGCACCCTTCGCCGGGCTCCTCCAGGTTGAGCGTGGGCGGGATCCAGGCGTCGCGGATCGTGAGGCAGGTGATCCCGACCTCGATCGCACCGGACGCGCCGAGGGCGTGGCCGTGGAAGGGCTTGGTGGCGGTGACCGGAACGGCGTCCGCGTGGCCGCCGAGCGCGCGGCGTATGGCCAGGCTCTCGGTGGAGTCGTTCAGCACGGTCGACGAACCGTGCGCGTTGACGTGGTCGACGTCGTCGGCTCGCAGCCCGGCGGTACGGATCGCTTCGGCGATGCAGCGCGCGGCCAGAGACCCGTCGGGGCGGGGAGCGGCCATGTGGTAGGCGTCGATGTTCGTCCCGAACCCGGCGATCTCCGCGTAGGGCGTAGCCCCGCGTTGCGCGGCTCGGGACGCCTCCTCGAGGACGACGCTGCAGGCGCCCTCCCCCATGACGAAGCCGTCCCTGTCCCCGTCGAACGGACGACAGGACACCTCCGGCGCGTCGTTGCGCGTGCTCATGGCACGGATGGAGGCGAACGCGCCGTAGCACACCGGTGCGAGGGGGGCGTCCACGCCGCCGGCGATGGCCGCGTCGACGACACCCTCGCGGATCAGCCGGGCCGCCTCCCCGATGGCCATGGTTCCGGCGGCGCAGCTCATCGCGTTCGTCGAGTTGGGGCCCACGATTCCGTGGTCGATCGCGACGTGGCAGCTCGCCGCACCTGCGAAGGTGGTGGTGGCGATGCGCGGGTCGATCCCCCGGGCCCCCCCCTCGAGGTAGGCCCTCAGCTGCCTTTCCGCGTGGGACAGGCCGCCCATGGCGGAGCCCATCTGGACCGTGGTGCGCGCGGCGTCCCAGGTGCGGGGGTCGATGCCGGCGTCCCGCAGGGCGAGGCGGGCGCTGACGAGCGCGAACTGCACGAAGAGGTCGATCCGCTTGGCCTGCTTGGCGTCCATGAACTCGAGCGGATCGAAGCCGTCCACCTCCGCCGCCATCGTGCTCCGGAAGGGCGAGGGGTCGAAGCGCGTGAGACGGCGGACGGGTGACCGGGCGGCGCGAAGGGCCGCCGCGAGGGAGTCCACTCCGATTCCCGACGCGGTGATCGGGCCGATGCCGGTGACGACGACCCTGCGGGGGCTCGGTGACACTTCGTGGGCTCCCTCTGCTGGATCGGGCGCGGTCGGACGGGCACGGTACCCGCCGTGAGGACGGGCGGTCCCGCGGTCCCGCCCGAGCCGGGAAACAGACGTTTGACACGGGCTCCGGGGGCGCTCTACGATCACTCCCTCGTCCCCCCTCGCCGTGGAGAGCGATCGGCCATGCCAGACCGCCGTCAGGAGGCGCTGGACTATCACGAGCTCGGAAGACCGGGCAAGATCGAGGTCGTCCCGACCAAATCCGTCACCACGGCACGCGACCTCTCGCTCGCGTACTCGCCGGGCGTCGCCGAGCCGTGCAGGGAGATTCACGAGAATCCCGACGACGTCTTCCGGTTCACGGGGCGGGGCAACCTCGTGGCGGTGGTCTCCAACGGAACGGCGGTGCTCGGGCTGGGAAACATCGGGCCGCTGGCCGCCAAGCCGGTGATGGAGGGCAAGGGCGTCCTCTTCAAGAGCTTCGCCGGCATCGACGTCTTCGACATCGAGGTGGCGTCCCAGGACCCCCAGGAGGTGATCCGCTTCTGCGAGCTCCTCGAGCCGACCGTGGGCGGCATCAACCTTGAGGACATCTCCGCGCCGGCGTGCTTCGTGATCGAGCGCTCGCTGAGGGATTCGCTGGACATCCCGGTGTTTCACGACGACCAGCACGGCACGGCCATCATCGCCGGAGCCGCCCTGCTGAACGCGCTCGAGATCATCGGGAAGAAGATGGAGGACGTGCGCGTCGTGTTCAGCGGCGCGGGAGCGTCGGCGCTCTCGACGGCCGAGCACTTCCGGCGGCTGGGTGTGGCGCCCGGGAACCTCCTCATCGTCGACTCCAAGGGCGTGCTGTACGAGGGCCGCGAGGAGGGGATGAACGAGTTCAAGGAGCCGTTCGCGGTGCGCACCGAGAAGCGGACTCTCGAGGAGGCTTTCGAAGGGGCGGATGTCTTCGTGGGCCTTTCGGTGAAGGGGCTCGTGACCAGGGACATGGTCGCGTCGATGGCCGAAGACCCGATCATCTTCGCGCTCGCGAACCCGGATCCCGAGATCCTGCCGGAGGAGGTCGCGGAGGTGCGGGGCGACGCGATCATGGCCACGGGACGCTCCGACTATCCCAACCAGGTCAACAACGTCCTGGGCTTCCCCTTCATCTTCCGGGGCGCGCTGGACGTTCGGGCCCGAGGCATCAACGCCGAGATGATGCTCGCGGCGACGCACGGGCTGGTGGAGCTCGCCCGAGAGGAGGTGCCGGAGTCCGTCCGCGGCGCGTACGAGGGCCGCGACCTGAGCTTCGGACGGGACTACCTGATCCCGAAGCCGTTCGACCACCGCATCCTCTTCTACGTCGCGCCCGCCGTCGCGAGAGCCGCGATGGAGAGCGGGGTCGCGCGCATCGAGCTCGACCTGGGCGAGTACCGCGACCGGCTGCGCGCCAGCCTGGGGCCGGGCCGCGAGGTGATGCGCTGGATGACGCGGCGGGCACGGCAGAAGCCCGCGCGCGTCGTCTTCCCGGAGGGCCACAACGACACCGTCATCCGCGCGGCGGCCCACCTGGTCGAGGAGCGCATCTGCAGGCCCGTGCTGATCGGACGCCCTCCCCGGATCGCCGAGAAGGCGGCGATGCTGGGCGTGAGCTTGGAAGGCGTCGAGATCATCTACGCGGCCGAGCTGCACGACAAGCGCGCCGAGTTCGCCGACAGGCTCTTCCGCAAGAGGGCGCGCAAGGGGCTGACGGCGGCGGAGGCCGAGTGGAACCTCTTCAAGCCCATCTACTTCGCGGCCAGCATGCTGGAGGCCGGGGAGGTCGATGCGCTGGTGTACGGGATCGAGGCCAACTACCGCGAGGCGCTGCGACCCTGCCTCCAGGTGATCGGGCCGAAGCTGGGTGGCCGGCGAAGGGTGGCGGGCCTGTACATGCTGGCGTTTCCGCGGCGGGACCTGCTCTTCTTCGCCGACACGAGCGTGAACATCGAGCCCGATGAGCGGGCCCTGGCGGACATCGCGTTGCAGACCGCGCAGTTCGTCCGGGAGCTCGGGATCACGCCGCGCATCGCCATGGTGTCGTTCTCGAACTTCGGCTCGACGCACCACGAGGAGTCGAGGCGCGTGGCGCGCGCCGTGGAGATCGTGCGCGACTCGGATCCCGACCTCGAGATCGACGGGGAGATGCAGGCGGACACGGCGGTCAGCGCCGAGAAGCTCCGCCGGATCTATCCCTTCTCGCGGCTCACGGGGCCCGCGAACGTTCTCGTCTTTTCCCGCCTGTCCGCGGCGAACAGCTCCTACAAGCTCCTGGATCGGCTGGGCGGGGCCGACGTGATCGGGCCGATCCTTCTCGGAATGGCGAAGCCGGTCCACATCCTCCAGCGTGGAAGCGACCTTCAGGAGGTGATCAACCTCGCGACGGTGGCCTCGGTGGACTGGCAGGCGAGAAATGGCAAAGTTTGAAGTCTGTCCCGACCGCGGATAGCGGCGGGCATTTTTTTCTCGCGAGCATCGTCTCGGCCCCGAGGCCGGCCCCCGCGTGGACGGGCGCCGCGGTGCCGGGCGCTACACCCAAGGGAGTCGGCATGACGCTCGAGACCACTTCCGCGGCGGCCGTCCACAGGCTGGCCCGGCACGGGCTGGCGCCACGGGGAGCCGTGCACTGGAATCTCTGCCCGGCCCGTCTCTACGAAGAGAGCTTCGCGCGTGGCGACGGCCACCTCGTCCACATGGGCGCGATCGCCACGGTCACGGCTCCGCACACGGGTCGCTCGCCGAACGATCGCTTCGTGACGCGTGACGCCAAGACCGAGGAGGTCGTGGACTGGGGCAAGGTCAACGTCCCGATCTCGCCCGAGCACTTCGCCGCGCTGCGCGAGGACGTGATCGCCTATCTCGAAGGGTGCGAGCTCTTCGTGCACGATGCGCGCGCCGGCACCGACGAGACGCACGGGCTGAACGTGCGGGTCGTGACCGAGAGCCCATGGCACGCGCTGTTCGCGCACAACATGTTTCTCCGTCTCGATCCGTCCGAGCTCGAGGGCTTCGAGCCGCAGTTCACGGTGCTCCACGCGCCCCACCTCAAGGCGGACCCGGAGCGGCACGGGACCCGGTCGTCGACCGGCATCGTCGTGAACTTCACGACGCACGAGGTGCTGATCTCGGGAACGCGCTACGCGGGCGAGATCAAGAAGTCGATCTTCTCGGTGCTCAACCACATGCTGCCGGACGCGGGCGTCTTTCCGATGCACTGCTCCGCGAACGTGGGCGGTGACGGAGACGTGGCGCTCTTCTTCGGGCTCTCCGGGACGGGCAAGACGACCCTGTCCGCCGACGCGTCGCGCGGCCTCATCGGCGACGACGAGCACGGCTGGAGCGACGACGGGATCTTCAACTTCGAGGGCGGCTGCTACGCGAAGACGATCCGGCTGTCGCGCGAAGGGGAGCCCGAGATCTATCAGGCGACCCAGATGTTCGGAACGATTCTCGAGAACGTCGTCCTCGACGAGGCGACGCGCGAGATCGACTTCGACGACGGCTCGATCACCGAGAACACGAGAGCCTCCTACCCGATCCACTACATCCCGAACGCGGTGATCCCGGGCCGAGCCGGACACCCGAGCCACGTCCTCTTCCTCACGGCGGACGCCTTCGGCGTGCTCCCCCCGGTGGCCAGGCTCACTCCCGAGCAGGCGATGTATCACTTCCTGTCGGGGTACACGGCGAAGGTGGCGGGCACGGAACGGGGCGTGACCGAGCCGGTCGCGACCTTCAGCGCCTGCTTCGGGGCGCCCTTCCTGCCCAGGCACCCGGGTGTGTACGCGGAGATGCTCGGCGCCAAGCTCCGGGAGCACGCAGTGAGCGTCTGGCTCGTGAACACGGGATGGAGCGGGGGTGGGTACGGTATGGGCAACCGCATGAAGCTCGGGTACACCCGGGCCATGGTGAACGCGGTGCTGAGCGGCGAGTTGGACGAGGTCGAGCTCGCGACCGATCCGGTGTTCGGCGTTGCGGTGCCGACGTCGGTGCCCGGCGTCCCGTCCGAGGTGTTGCGCCCCCGGGACACCTGGGCCGACCGACAGGCCTACGATGCGGCCGCCGCGAAGCTCGCGAGGATGTTCCGGGACAACTTCGAGCGCTTCGCCGACCAGGTGTCGGACGAGATCAGGGCGGCGGGTCCGACGGGATAGGGCCGCCGGCCCGACACCCGACTCGCCCGAAGCGGATCCGCCGATGGACCCTGCATCTCGCGGGAGCCCCGCGGGCCCGGCTCCCTCCCTCGGCGAGCTGACTCGGACGTTCCTCGCGATCTCCCTGGCGGGCTTCGGCGGTCCGAGCGCGCACCTCGCGCTGATGCTCGACGAGGTCGTCGAGCGAAAGCGCTGGCTGTCCAGGGAACGGTTCCTCGAGCTGGTCGCGATCACGAACCTTCTTCCCGGACCGAACTCGAGCGAGGTCGCGATCCACATCGGTCACACCCAGCGCGGGTGGCCCGGAGCGCTGGCCACCGGACTCGCGTTCCTGGTTCCGACGTTCCTCATGGTCACGGCGCTGTCCGCGCTGTACTTCCGGTTCGGCGCCCTGCCGCAGGTGGCCCCGCTCTTCTGGGGCCTGCAGCCCGTCATCGTGGCGATCGTCCTCTCGGCGGGTGTGAAGATCGCACGGGCCGGCGTGCGGGACGGCGTTCAGGGCGTCCTCGCCGCGTCAGGGGTCGGCGTGAGCCTGGCTTCCGGCGAGGCGATCATCGGCATGATGGTGGCCGGCGGCGCGCTCACGTGGTGGCTCGGCGGCGGTCGGCCCGGGCGCAGGGCCGCCGTGCTCCTGTTCCCCCTCGGGCTCGGCGGTGCAGGGCTCGGCCCCGTCGCGTCCGTGTTCGCAGCCCACCTGTGGATGGGCTGCGTCCTCTTCGGCGGTGGGTACGTTCTCGTTGCGCTGCTCGAGCCGTACGCGGTCGGCCAGAACGGGTGGCTGACGGCGACGCAGTTCCTGGACGGCGTCGCGCTCACCCAGGCCGTGCCCGGCCCGATCTCGACGCTGTCCGCCTTCGTCGGGTACGCGGCCGCCGGCGTGCCCGGGGCCCTGGCCGGAACGCTCGGGATCTACCTGCCGGCCTTCGCTGCCGTCCTCTTCAGCGCTCCCCGGCTCGACCGACTGCGGCGGCACCAGGAGGTGAGGGACGCGCTCGACGGCGTCGTCGCCGTGGCGGCCGGCGCGGTGTTCGGCGTCGGTCTGACGCTCGTGCTGTCCGGCGTGCGCGACCCCGCGGCCGCTGCGGTGGCCATCGTCGCGCTGACGCTGGCGCTGTGGCGGAGGACGCCGTCGATCTGGCTCGTGGCGGGCGGCCTGGCGGTCGGCGCCGTGCGCGTGCTCCTGGTCTGAGCGAAGCTGCCCGGCGCCTCAGCGTCCGGAATCAGTCGGCGCGCTCGCGTAGGGTCCAGAACAGGCCCCCGGCCACGGCGAAGAGCACGGCCGCGGTCAGGATCAGGAGCCCCGCGACCCCCGGGCGTGCGTCCCCGCCGCCGAAGTAGCCCAGGCCGCCGAGGAGCGCCTCCCATGCGGGGAATCCCGCGAGCACGCACGCCGCGCCGAAGTTGCCGGCGGCGCGGTCGGCGAGCGACCCGTCGTGACGGAACGGTACGATCAACGCGGCGATCAGGAACGCGACGACCCACCCCGAGACGTCGGGCCAGCCCGCGAGGTGCGCCACGAGCGACCAGCCCGTGAGCACCTGACCCAGAAGCTGCGCCAGCACCGCGCCCTTCGCGCGTCCGAGCTCCATGACGTTGGTCGCTCCCGACGGGGTCCGAGTGGTGGGGCCCGTACGTGTATCGGCCAACGGGTTCGGGTGTTCCAGGCTCGGGTGTTCCAGCGTCGTGCGCTGGGAGGGCGCGCGTGCTCCGGCCGGGTCCGCGCTCGAGGCCGCTCCCCGGGGATGGATGGTTTCGCCGGCGCGCTTGTCCCGGGAAGGCCACGCGCCTAACGTCCCCACGATGCCGGACCAGAGCCCTCCACTCGGCGTGCCCGGCCGGGACGCGAACGAGACCCGAGCCATACAAGGCCTCCAAGACGCCCTCGGGGACGACTTCGAGGTGAAGCGACTGCTCGGGCGCGGATCCATGGCTGCGGTCTACCTGGCCCGCGAGAAGCCGCTCAACCGCTTCGTCGCGGTGAAGGTGCTGCATTCCGGCACCGCGGAGGACCGCACGGCGCGGCTGCGGTTCGAGCGTGAAGCGCGCGCGGCGGCCTCCCTGAGCCACCCCAACGTGGTCCAGGTCTTCAGGTACGGAGAGCTCCCGAACGGAACGCCGTACCTCGTGATGCGGTTCGTGAAGGGCCGCACGATGGAGGAGCGCCTGAAGGCGGAGGGCCGCCTGCCGGTCGACCTCGCCCGGCAGATCCTCGTGGACGTGACCTCCGGGCTCGCCGCCGCTCATGCGCAAGGCATCGTCCACCGTGACGTGCGGCCCGCGAACGTGCTGTGGGACGAAGACCACGGAGCGGCCCTGCTGACCGACTTCGGCATCGCCGCCGTGCTCGCTACCTCCGGGGAGGACGTGACGAGGCTCACGAAGTCGGGGCAGATGATCGGGGATCCCCGCTACCTCAGCCCCGAGCAGCTCCTCGACAAGGACCTCACCGAGCTCGCGGACATGTACGCGCTCGGCGTCATGGGCTACGAGCTCCTCACGGGCGAGGGGCCCTACGAGGCCCGAACGAGCACGCAGTGGATCACCGCGCATCTCAACGCCGAGCCGCGCGACCTGCGCCGGCTCCGGCCGGACGTGGATCCGGACGTCGCGGACCTGCTGCGGCGCTGCCTGAATCGGGAGCCCAACCACCGTCCGAGCGCCGCGGACGCCTCGCGTGTGCTGCGAGGGGAGGCCGCCGCCGCCGTCCCCGCCGTGGAGGAAGGCCCCGTGACAGGGCTGGATCAGCTCCTGAAGCGGCGCGTGCCCCAGTTCCTCATCGCGTCGGCGGCGGCCGCCGGCGGCTTCCTCGGCTTCGTCGGGCTCCTCGTGGAGATGGGGACGCTGGGCCCGACCTCCTGGGATCTGAGCCTGCGCTTCGCGGCGTGCGCGCTCGCGGCGGCGGCCGTCGTGGCGTGGTTCCACGGAGAGCGCGGACGGCAGCGCACGAACGTGCTCGAGTGGATGCTGCTGAGCGTGATCGCGGTGGTGTGGCTCGCGCTCAGCATCGGAGTCGTGGTCTCGGGATAGCGTCGGGGCTGCCCGCCGCGTGCCTGCAGGTGCCGGGCGCCGCCGCGTTCGGCGGGTCGAGGCGCGATTGCCTGGACTCGGGCGCGCCGGATAGCTTCGGGCGCCGCCCCCGACTCCTCCTCAGTCCCCGGTTCCGATGAAGCGTTCCGCCCTGCTCCCGCTCGCGCTCGCCCTACTGCCCTGTACGGCCGGCGCTCAGGCTCCGGCCCACGTTCCCGAGGGGGCGCCGGCCCGGTACCACCCGCTTCCGAGCCTGCGCGAGCAGGCGGCCGAGCAGCAGGCCTGGCTCGAAGCCCGCATGGACCGGATCCTGCCCCGGCTGATGGAGGAGTACGGGGCACGCATGTGGATCCTGTCGATGCGCGAGTACGCGGAGGACCCGGTCTTCTGGTCGATCACGTCGCCCACGACCTTCGCCGCCCGCCGCAGGTCGATCTACGTCATCACGCGCAGGGACGACGGCACGCTGGAGAGGCTCGCGCTCGGAGGAACGAGCCAGGGCGGCGTCTTCGAGGCGTTCCGGTCGACGCGCCCGGCTCCGACCCGGCCGACGGCGGAGCTGGTGGGGGACGAGCAGTGGAGCCTGCTGCGAGAGCTCGTCGAGGACCGGGACCCCGAGAACATCGTGCTCAACGTCGATCCGGTGTGGGCGTTCTCCGACGGGCTCCACGCCGGAGAGGCGGAGGCGCTGCTCGAGGCCCTCGGCGAGAAGTACGCGGGTCGGGTCGAGAGGGAGCCGCGGCTGGCGATGAACTACATCGCGCTGCGCCTCCCCGAGATGATGCCGAGGTACCGGAAGATCGAGGAGACGGTGCACGCGATCATCTCCGAGGCCTTCTCCAACGCGGTGATCACGCCGGGGGTCACGACGACCGAGGACGTGGTGTGGTGGATGCGGCAGAAGGCCCGGGATCTGGGCTATACGACGTGGTTCCAGACATCGGTGGACGTTCAGCGGGCCGGCGAGGTTCCCCAAGCCGGTCCGGTGGTCATCGAGCGTGGCGACCTCCTGTGGACGGACTACGGCGTGGTCGCGTTGAACCTGCACACCGATACCCAGCACCTCGGGTACGTCTTGCGCGAGGGCGAGACCGAGCCGCCCGCGGGGTTGCGGCAGTGCCTCGCCAGCTCCAACCGCCTCCAGGACATCCTGTTGTCGCACATGGAGCCGGGCCTGACGGGCAACCGGATCCTCACCAACACGCTCGCGCAGATGCGGCGAGAGGGGATCGACGGGACCGTGTACACCCATCCCATCGGGGATCACGGAC
>JBFFWJ010000075.1:0-10230 GCA_041570315.1 Longimicrobiales bacterium
CTCATCACGGCGTCCCATCGCCCCGCGTCGACGTCCAGCAGCGAGGCCGACTCGAAGCTGGCCGCCGAATTGACGACCAGGTCGAGCCGGCCGAAGGCGCTGCGCGCCGCATCGACGAGGGCCTCCGGCCCGCTCGCAGTCAGCACTTCCGCTCGACCGGGTGTCTCTCCGCGTGAAGCGCGCGAGTCACGCTCGTGATCTCGCCCACAGGGACCTACCTGGCCCGGAGCCTTCGGCTCCAAAGGAGACGATCGGGGAGCACATAGGCCGCTGACGGCCCCTCCCGTTACCGATCCGTCTCACATCTACCCCCGAAGGCCGCCTCACCCCGAGGCGCCTGCGGTGTCCTGCCAGCCCGGACATCGCCCCCGACGCTCCCCGCTCCGGGGAGGGTCCTCCACGCCCCATCACCTCAGAGGAGGTCGTAATGGGCAGACTTCACGTTGGAACTGCCGCGTGCCGCATCGCGCTCGCGGCCCTCGCGCTGTGCACCACCGCGGAGCTCGTGGCGGCCCAGCAGGCCGGCTCGGTCCGTGGACAGGTCGTCGACGCGGTGACCTCGCGCCCCCTGGTGGGCGCACAGGTCTTCGCCGTCGGGACCGGCCGAGGCGGCCTCAGCAACGCGAGCGGGCAGTACCTCATCCTCAACGTCCCGGTGGGGATGCAGACCATCCGGGTCGAGCTCCTCGGCTACGGCGCGATGGAGCAGCAGGTCAACATCGCCGGCGGACAGGTCGCGGAGGTCGACTTCCGGCTGTCCCAGCAGGCGCTGAGGCTGGACGCGATCGTGGTCACCGGAACCGCCGGCGAGACCCAGCGTCGCTCGATCGGCAACTCGGTGACGTCGTTCGACGCGGCGGCCGTGACGGAGGCCGTTCCCGTCCCCTCGCTGCAGGAGATGCTCCAGGGTCGCGCCCCCGGGCTCACCCTCATCTCCAACGGGGGCGGCGCGGGCGACGGCTCGCAGATCCGGCTGCGAGGCGCAGGGTCGCTGGAGGGGCGCTTCGAGCCCGTCGTCTACGTCGACGGTGTCCGTATCGAGAGCGACGGGGCCCAGGGCGGCATGTGCGGGTCGGTGACGCACTGCACGAGCGCGCTCGACTACCTGAACCCGAACGACGTCGAGTCGGTCGAGATCATCAAGGGCCCGGCGGCGTCCACGCTCTACGGAGCCGAGGCGGCCGGCGGCGTGATCCAGATCATCACCAAGCGGGGCCGCCCGGGCACGGGCGTGCAGTGGTCGGCGGCGATCGACATGGGCAGATCGGACTGGAATCTGGCTACGCCGGTCACCTACTGGCAGTGCACGGCCTCGAACACGACGTCGAGCTCCTTTCCGGGCTGTAACGGTGTGGCCCCCGGCACGGTGCTCACCTATCAGCCGATGGACGAGAACGCCAACGCCATGCGCGGCAACACCGGCTCCGACGACTCGAACGGGCCGGGTCAGTACAGCGCGAACCTGTCCGCGCGAGGCGGTGGGGAGGCGTTCAGCTACTTCGTGAGCGCCGAGCGCTCCGAGGAGCAGGGCATCTTCCTCAACAACTTCTCGCGGCGGAACGGCGGGCGCGCGAACTTCTCGTTCACGCCCACCGACGAGCTGGACTTCACGGTGAACTTCGGGTACGCACGGACGCACGTGCGGGCTCCGCTGTCCAACAACTCGTCGAACTCGGTCCTGCGCAACGCCTACCGCGGACGGGCGAACGCCGCCTATCAGTACGAGGTCGGCTACCGGAACTTCGGTCCGACCCTCGCCAACGAGTGGGACCTGCAGACGCGCAGCGAGCGCTACACGGTCGGCGCCACGGTCAACTACCGGCCCTTCTCGTGGCTGCACAACCGGCTCGTCATGGGGCTCGACAACCAGAACCGCGAGATCACCGACTTCACCGGGATCGACCAGACCGGGCTCCGGCCCTGGGGCACGACGCGCTCGGCCGGCTACGTCGACATCGAGATCCGGCCCCTGCACAACTGGACGCTCGACTACGCGAGCACGGTGTCGACCGACGTCAACGAGAACATCAGCTCCTCGTTCAGCGCCGGCGTGCAGCTTCTCAACCGCAACTCGGAGCGCTTCGACGTGACGGGCGAGGGTCTGGTCGCGAACACGCTCAACCTGGTGAGCTCCGCGGCGGTCAACCGCGGCGGGCAGGGCTTCAGCGAGCAGACGTCGCTGGGCTTCTACGTGCAGGAGCAGGTGGGCTGGAAGAACCGTCTGTTCGCGACGGCGGCCGTGCGGATCGACGACAACTCGGCTTTCGGCAAGGACTTCTCGCTGGTCGCGTATCCGAAGGCGCAGCTCTCGTACGTGATCAGCGACGAGGAGTTCTTCGACTTCGACGTCGTCGACCAGCTCAAGCTGCGGGCCGCCTGGGGCCAGGCCGGCAACCCGCCGGACCCGTTCGTGGCCGACCGGACCTACACCGCCGGCGCCACCTCGACGGGCGACGCAATCGTCAACCTGCTCAGGCCCTCGTCCTACGGGAACCCGGATCTCAAGGCCGAGACGGGCTCGGAGCTCGAGCTCGGCTTCGAGTCGTCCCTGCTCGGCGACCGGCTCGGGATCGACTTCACCTACTACAACCAGAAGACCCGGGACGCCCTGATCGCGGTGCCCGATCCCCCGTCGAGCGGATACAGCGGCGAGCACTTCGTGAACGTCGGCGAGGTCAGTAGCGTCGGCTTCGAGCTGCTCCTCACCGGCACTCCGCTCTACACGCGGGCGCTGCAGTGGGACGCCATCGTGGCGTTCAGCACGAACAAGGGCGAGCTCGTTTCGTGGGGCTCGGCTCCGCTGACCGAGATCGAGTTCGGCTCGTTCGCGACGGTGCAGCGTCACATCCCAGGCTACCCGATGGGCGGCTTCTGGTCGACGGACGTGGTGCGGGACGCCAGCGGCGCCCCGATCCTGGACGGCGGGAGCGTGACCGTCGAGACCGAGAAGGAGTACGTGGGACCGTCGAACCCGACGCGGGAGATCGGCCTCACGAACACCTTCACCGTGTTCGACAACTTCCGGGTGTTCGCGAACCTGGACTACAAGGGCGGTCACTACCAGTGGTGCGCCATCTGCTCGGTGCGCAGCCGCATCGACCGCAACACCCAGCTGGTCAACGACCCGAGCTCGGATCCGGTCGAGGTCGCCGTCGTGAGCAGCCTGCAGACCAAGACGTGGATCAAGCCGGCGGACTTCATCAAGCTCCGTGAGGTCTCGGTGTCCTACCGCCTCCCGGCTTCCCTCTCCGAGAGCATGCGGGTCGACGACGCCACGCTCACGCTGGCCGGACGCAACCTCTGGATGTGGACCCGATACGAGTTCGACCAGGAGGGTCTGGGCTCCCCCGATCCCGAGGTCAACTTCGACTCGGCCAGCCGGTTCGGACGCACCGACTACGCGTCCATCCCGATGCTGCGGACCTTCGCGCTCGGCCTCCGCTTCAGCTTCTGAGCCCACGCACTCATGGGAATGACAACGATGACTTCCATCCAATCAGCTCGGAGGGCGGCGAAGGTCGCCCTTCTCGGAGCCGTGGCCGTCGGCGTGGTCGCCTGCTCGACGGTCGACGGCATCCTGGACGTCGAGAACCCCGCGCAGATCGACGAGTCGCAGCTCAACGATGCGGCGCTGGTCCAGGTGCTCGTCAACGGCGTGATCGGCGACTTCCAGGACATGTACTCCGATCCGTTCGTGTGGCGCGGCAGCATGTTCACCGACGAGCAGGTCACGGGCATCAACTGGGAGCAGACCGCCCGGCTGAACCAGCGCATCATCCAGTACGACGAGGGTGACGCCGATCTCATGTTCTCGGCGATCAGCCGCGCGCGCGCGCAAGCGGACACGCTCATCGGACGTCTGCTCGGAGGCCTCTCCGAGAGCCCGACCGACGACGAGAGCCTCGCGATCGCCTACGCCTACGCCGGGTACAGCTACATCATCCTGGCGGACGCGATGTGCGAGGCGACCGTCAACGTCGGCGCGACGATCCATCCGCCGCTCGACCTGTATGGGTTCGCGGTGGATCGCTTCAACGCGGGCCGGCCCATCGCCACGGCCGCCGGGCGGACCGACCTGGTGAACCTCATGAACGTGGGGCTCTCGCGCGCCTACCTGAACCTGGGGCAGGCCAGCAATGCGATGAGCGCCGCCGAGCTCGTGCCCGAGGGCTTCTACTACTGGGTCGAGTACAACGAGTCGGACAACCGCACGTACAACGTGCTCGAGTCGCGCATCAACGGCGCCAACCACTCTCTCGGCGTGCACCCGGCCTTCGTGGCGGGCGGCCCAGCCGACTTCGGGACGCAGGACCTCGAGGCCGAGCTGACCGACCCCCGCGTGCAACACGAGCCGCGCTGGGCCACCGGGCACAACGCTCTCACGCCGCTCTACAAGCCCAAGTCCGGTCTCATGTACTCGAACTTCAACGGCGAGACCTTCGCCACCGGCGGCGAGCCGGCGGTCTACGGGCGTGGCACCGACATCGCGATGTCGTCGTACCTCGAGGCGATGCACAACTACTACGAGGCGGCGGGACCCGCGGGAACCGGCCCGCTTGGCACGACGCTCGAGTTCGTGAACGCGAGGCGCGCCGCCGGCAACCAGGGCGCGGTGACGCTCTCGGGCGACGACCTGATGGACGAGCTACGCTGGCAGCGCGGTAAGGACCTCTTCATGGGTGGCTACCGCCTCGGGGACCTCCGCCGCTGGCTCCGGGCGGGGGACGACCTCTTCCCGTCCGGCCAGCACGTCAACGAGCAGTGGGGCAACTACGGGAACGCCACCTGCTTCCCGCTCCCCAAGGAGGAGTACGAGGGCAATCCGAACATCTCGCGCTGACGCGCGATGCCGTGCCGCAGAGGGCACGGACGGGGTGGGGGCGTGGCCGGACGCTCGGTCACGTCCCCACCCGGCCTTCGCTCACAGCGTGTCCAGGAAGTGGATCACCGACTGCTGCGTAACGCGGTCCAGCGCCGCGAAGGCATCCCGGGCTCCGCGGGCCTCACCGTCGTGTCCGAGGATCGCGTCGATCACTCGGCCGTAGCGCCCGTCGTGCATGAAGGCCCGGCGGGCCCGGAGCCCCATGAGGGGCTCGGTCCGGTACTCGCGGGTGCCGGCCCCGAGGGTGCACGTGCCCTCCAGGGCGTCCCCCATGTCGTGCAGCAGGAGGTCGGAGTAGAGGGCGATGCGGGCACCCTCGATGGCGCGCACCGGGCTCTCTCCGGCGGCGAGCGTGGGGACGTGGCAGCGGGCGCAGCCGAGCGAGCCGAACAGCTCCTCTCCCTGTCGCTCGAGCGCGGCGCGCCCGGGGTCGTCGGACGGGCGCCGTGCGGGTGGGGCGAGCAGCCGGACGAACGCGGTCACGGCGTCCAGGCTCGTCGCGTCCACCTCCGGCTCGGGCACCGGGTCCGCGGCGGGGTCATCCACCGGCGGAAGCGAGCCCGCGAGCGCCTCGTCCGGGACGCGGGCGGTCGTCAGCCCCATCTCGAGGCGAAACGCGCCCTCCACGAAGTCGGCCAGCGTGGCGACATCGGCCTTGCGCCCGAAGCGGCCGACCTCGCCGTCCGGGGTCGTTCCGAGCCGACCCGAGATCCCGTCGCCGTCCCGGTCGTCGGGATCCGCGAGCGCGCCGAGCGTCTCCGCCGGAATCGCCTCGACGACGCCGAGCCCGAAAAGGAACGGGATCGTGAAGCGGGCCGTGTGCGTCGCGCCCTGGGGGACCGGCACGCGCGCGCTGCGCGTCCGGTCGACCAGGGTCGAGCGGATGCGCAGGTTCGTGCCGCCCGCGTCTGCCAGCGCGTCGCAGGTGCCGGCCGGGGAGAGCCGGCTCGCCTTGGTCACGGCCGTCTCGCCGGTGCCCCCGTCGGCGGGATCCGTGTGACACGCGTTGCAGGCGTTCTCGTTGAAGCGCGGGCCGAGGCCCTCCCCGGGCTCGAAGGGCTTCGTGAAGAGTCGGCGCCCGGCCTCGAACGACGCGAGCTCGCCTTCGCTCAGCCCGGGAAGCGGCGCGCCGAACGCTCCCGCCACGGACCCGCGGGCTCCCGCGTCCGGTTGCTCGCAGGCGCCGCCGCCCCACACCACCCCCACGAGCGGGAGCGCCGTGCGGATCACCCGGCCGGAGGCTCCCCCGAAGAGGATCGACATCATGGACCGATTCACCCGCCGAACCCTGCCGCGCTCCCCCCGACCCCGCCGATCCTCATGGATTCCGGCAGCTCTCGTGCTGGCGGCCTGCAGCACCGGCCTCGACGCCGACGACGTCCCCACGACGGCTCGCGTCCGAGTCGACGGTGCGGCTCCCGACGAGCTCACGCTCGTCGTCTCCACGAACTTCTTCGAGCAGATCAACCTCGAGACCCTCGAGCGGAGCGCCGTCTTGCAGGAGGCCGATACGCTGGCGCTGTCGCTTCCGTACGATGCGTACTGGCCTCTCAACGACCTGGCGAGCGTCTACGTGGAGCTCCTCTACGTGCCGACCTCCACGGCGTCGGTCACCCTGCGCGTAAATCTCGACAACGGCGAGGCCTTCGAACAGGCAGCCACGCTCTCCGACAACGCTCGACTGATCTACTACTGGATCTGGTCGGGCCAGATCGGCTGACCGCGCGGGGTCAGCGCTCGTGGCGGAAGAGCCGATCCGCCACCGTGACGGCGAGCGGTGTGCCCACGAGCAGGAGAACCGCTCCGGCGACGTTCGCCGCATCCGAGCCTCGCCCCACCGTGGACACCGAGTAGACGTAGCCCGGCAGGAGGGCCATCGTGGCGCCGACGAGCGCCGGCACGAGGCTCCCCTCCGACCCCTCGGTCCTGCCTCCCACACGAGCGCCGAGCGCGCTGCCGAGCGCCGGCAACGCGAACCCGGCCGCGATCGCGGCCGTGTTCCCCAGCGCGTCGCACTCGGTGCGGATCTGGTCATGCTCGTCGATCGAGAAACACAGGCGCGCCAAGCCCACGCCGGCCGCGAGCCCCACCGCGTTGGAGAGAAACGCCGCGCCCGCGGCGCGCAGGGCGGGATGGCCGCGGGGCTCAAGGGACCAGTCGAAGGTCCTCCGCCCACCCCGGCCGATGAGAATGTCGGCCCCGTCGGCTGCCCCCGCCGCGAGTCGCGGATCGCGAGTCTCGATCAGGATGACGCCGAAGAGCGAGCCGGTGCCGTAGCGGGCGCCGGCTTCGCCGGGAGGGAGGACCTCGATCCGCTGGATCGAGTTCAAGCCGATCGTTCCGTACGCGAAGTTCGGGTTCGAGATCGGCACGCCGTCGAGCACGACCAGGGGGTGGTTGCACGCCCGCGTCTCGAGCATCGAGATGTCCGCGGCGCTGCGGAACTCGAGGCAGACGTCGGTACCCGCGAGATTGTTGCTCTGGCGGAGCCGAATCCCCGGGATCGTCCGACCAAGCAGGTCGCCCAGGTGACGGCTGACCCCGAGGGCCGCTTCGATCTGAGGGCGCTCGACCACGTTCCTGCTCGACCCTCGGGCGCGCGCCGCCCGCTGACGGGACGTCGTCGCCTCGACCACGACGGGCTCGAGCGTGATGGCCTCCGGGGCCAGCCGGATCTGCAGCGCCACGCCGATCGTTCCGTCCAGCACGACCTCGTGGCGGTGCTCCCCGTACGCGACGTGCAGCGTCACCAGGGTCCAGCGACCGGGCGTCACGCCCCTGAGGGTGAACGTCCCGTCGTCGGCCGTCACCGCAGACACGTCGGTCCCCTCGAGGACGAGGGCCACGCCCCCCACACCGGCATCCGTGGCCGCGTCCACTACCGCGCCGGACACCGAAAACGACTCCTGCGCCCGGCTGTCCCCCGCAAGTGCGAGGCACGCCAGCAACGCGAGCGCGCCGGGGACCCACGCCCATGGTGCGGAGCCGCGATGCCCCGCCCGCGAAGCCCTCAATTCGCCGTGTCCTCGCTCCAGAAGGTCCGGACCCGCGGGCTGCAGACCGCGTTCCGCAGGGTGATACCCTCGGGCCCGTTCGGGGTGTCCGGGGCCTCACGCGGAGCTTCAAGGTCCACACCGGCCGCTCCTCTGCTCACAGGCCCCCACCGGGGCGCGGGAGCGACCTCCTAGGCTCGGAGGGCCCGGCGCGCGTCGAGCCGGGTCAAGCCGAGCTCCCTGGCGGTCGCTTCGGCTTCGGCCAGCTCCCCCAACGCGAGGCGCCGATCGATCTCGGGGTACGAATCGGACGAGACCTTGCCCGCCGGATGGTACTGACCCATCAGGTTCACGTACGTGTCCGGGCCGAGCTCCCCGGCGATCCACTCCAGGATCGACCGCGTCTCCTCCAGCATCCCCGGCATCACGAGATGGCGGATCAGGAGCCCCCGCCGGGCCAGCCCGTCGGCGTCGAGCTGCAGCGGCCCCACCTGCCGGTGCATCTCCCGGATCGCCGCGCGGGCGGCGGCGGGATAGTCCTCGGCCCTCAGGTACCGGGCGGCGGCCGCCCGACCCCAGAGCTTGAAGTCCGGCATGTAGATGTCGACGACGCCGTCGAGCCACGCGAGGCTCTCCAGCGCATCGTAGGCGCTCGTGTTGTAGACCAGCGGGAGCCGGAGGCCTCCCTCGACCGCGGGGACGAGCGCCTCCAGGACCTGGGGCACCACGTGCTCCGGTGTGACCAAGTTGATGTTGTGGCACCCCCGTGCCTGGAGCGACAGCATGACGCTCGCGATCTCACGGGGCCCGAGCTCCTCGCCGGACGGCCCCGGACGGATCGCCTGGGAGATGTCGTAGTTCTGGCAGAAGACGCAGCGTAGGTTGCAGTGCGCGAAGAAGATCGTCCCCGAGCCGTTCCGGCCCCTCAGGCAATCCTCCTCACCCCGGTGGGCGAAGGCGCTGCTGACCCGTGCGCGCCGCCCGGTCTTGCAGGCGGACCACTTCCCCGCCAGCCGGTCCACGCCGCAGTCGCGGGGGCAGAGCCGGCAGTCGGCCAGGGCGGCCACCGCCTCCGTGGCCCGGCGCCGCAGCTCGTCCACGCCGAGCCCGAGGTAGGCCGGGACCCCCGTTCCGTGGGGTCGATGTGCGGCGTTCATGCCCTCCGTCCCTCGCTGCACGGGGTCGAGCGCTCGTCACCGCCTCTGGTACACGCGAATCCAGTCGACGTCGAGGCGCTGGGGAAACTCCGTCGTCGCATCCGGGTCCCCGGGCCAGTTGCCGCCCACCGCGAGGTTCACGAGCAGGTGGAAGCGCTGGTTGAAGGGCGCCGGAAACGGAGCGCTCTGCGTGCTCCAGCTCGTCTGCGTCTGGTACGGCGTCCCATCCACGAGCCAACGGATGACGCCTTCCTCCCATTCGAGGGCGAAGACGTGGAACTCGTCGGCGAAGCTGCCGGTCGACAGGGAGTAGGACGACCCCGAGGAACGGTTGTTCGGCCAGGCTCCCCCGTAGTGCAGGGTTCCGTGCACGGTGGCCGGCTCGTGGCCGACGAGCTCCATGATGTCGATCTCGCCGCTGGCGGCCCAACCTCCGTACGTCTCGTCGGTGGGCAGCATCCAGATCGCCGGCCACATGCCCCGGCCCTGCGGGAGGCGGGCTCGTGCCTCGACCCGCGCGTAGGTCCAGTCTCCCTTTCCGGCCGACCGCAGGCGCGCGGACGTGTACGGCAGGCCCCCGGCGGCCTCCCGTCGGGCGGTGATGGTGAGGAGGCCGTTCGCCACGACCGCGTTCGCGGCCTGGTACCACTGACGCTCGCCGTTGCCCCACCCGCAGATCCCGAGATCGCAGCCGTCGCCCGTCTGCACGGTCCACTTGGTGGCGTCGAGCCCGTTTCCGTCGAACTCGTCCTGCCACACCAGCGTCCACTCCCCGGGACCGGTCGGGTCGGTGACCTGGCCCTCCGGCTCATCCGAGCCGGGCTCGAGCGGGGCCGAGCTGCAGGCGACCCCGGCCACGAGCAGGAGCGCGAGCTTCGAAGACGAGTTGCTCATGCTCCAAAGATAAAAGCTCGGGCGGCCACGTCGGACGCGGTCAGCGGTGGAAGTAGAGGTTGTCGAAGTAGACCGTGTTGGGGTCGCCCGAGATGATGACCTGCGCGATCGCGGCCTGGGTCGTGAGGTTCGTGAAGTCGGACAGCGGGATGTCGTAGCTGATCCAGTTGCCCGTGGCCAACGGCGGCGTCGACGCGTCCGTCAGCACGATCTCGTGCTCGGTGTCGTCGCCGGGCGCGTTCCCCGACCCGTCGCCGTACACCCCGTTGGGTCCGAAGTCGACCAGCTTGACCTTGAACTCGGC
>JBFFWJ010000076.1:0-10230 GCA_041570315.1 Longimicrobiales bacterium
CAGGGGCTCCCTACGGAACCAGCAAGCGGTGGTCCTGGATGATGCGGTTCAGCGTCGGCCTGGAGATCTGAAGGACCCGGGCCGCCTCGCTCTTGTTGCCGCCCGTGCCCTCCAGCACGCGTCGGACGTGGCTCCGCTCCACCTCGGAGCGGACGTCGGCGAGGCTGAGCAGGGCGCTTTCCGCACCCGGCCGTTCGTGGCCTCCTTCCGTCTCGGCGGCGGTCTCGCTCGCACCCACGTCCTCGAGCGTGAGCGCGGGGCCCCGGCTCATCACCAGCGCCCGGGTGATCACGTTCTCGAGCTCGCGGACGTTTCCGGGCCACTCACGCCACATGAGGCTGTCCATCACCGCGGGGGGCACGACCGGCGGCGTCTTTCGAGCCTTGTGCGCCCCGCGGGCGACGAGATACCGGACCAGCAGCGGAATGTCCGAGCGCCGCTTCCGCAGCGGTGGCACGGGGATCACGATGACCTTGAGCCGGAACAGGAGGTCCTGCCGGAACCCGCCGTCCGCGACCATGCGCTCGAGCGGACGGTGCGTGGCGGCGATGATGCGAACGTCGGCCGACCGCGGACGGTCGTCCCCGACCGGATAGAACTCCCGCTCCTGGAGGACGCGAAGCAGCTTCGCCTGGAACGCGGGGCTCGTGTCGCCGATCTCGTCCAGGAAGAGGGTGCCCCCGCTGGCCATCTCGAACTTCCCCCGGCGCTCCGAGACGGCGCCGGTGAAGGCTCCCTTCACGTGTCCGAAGAGATCCGACTCGAGAAGCTCCGTCGGCATCGCGGCGCAGTTGACGCCCACGAACGGCCCGGCGGCCCGCTGAGAAGCGTCGTGGATCGCCTTGGCGACCAGCTCCTTGCCGCTGCCCGTCTCGCCGCGGATGAGCACGGGGGCCTCGAATTCCGCGACCGCACCGATCTGCTTGTACACCTCGATCATCGAGGAATGCTGACCGACGAGGCCGTGCGGCGGGTCCAGCATCGCCTCGTGACGGCTGGACGCCGTGGCCGTCGCGCACCGGCGCTTGGCCAGGCACCGCTGGATGACGCTTTCCGTCTCGTCCAGGTCCAGCGGCTTGACCAGGTAGTCCGTGGCGCCTGCCTTCATGGCCTTGATCGCGCCGCCGACGTCCGCGTGGCCGGTGAAGATGATCACGTCCGTCCGCGGCGAGACCCGACGAAGGTGCTGCAGGAGCTCCAGCCCGGACATCCCGGGCATCTCCACGTCGGAGAGGACGAGATCGGGAGCGAACTCATCGATCCGGTTCAGGGCCGCGGTCGCCGACTCGGTCGCCACGACCTCGTAGCCGAGATCCGTGAAGTGCGCCTTCAAGGTCTCGCGGATGGAAGGCTCGTCTTCGGCGACGAGCAGCCGCGCAGGCCTCGCTTGGCTCGTGCTCCCTCCCATGATGGGCTCCGATCCTACCGGTGAACGCGACGTCGGCTTTGTCGTCGACCTCCTCGTGCAGTACCGGTGCCAGAGGCGTCACAGTACCGTAAATGGCTTTCCATCAACCACTTGGGAGGATCGTCTGGTGGGACCGGGATTCGGTCGAATTGCTGCTTTCGGTCAGGTTGGCCGGTCACAATGGCCGAACGCCCGCTGGCCGCGGCCGGCGGGGCGCCTCCCCGCCGGCCGTCTCGGCCCTCAGCTTCCTCCCTGCTCCGTCACCGCTCGCGCCTTCTCGTCCCTCACCATCTCGCGCACGTCCTCGAGAAGCTGGCGCGCGTCGTACACGATGCCGTCCTTGATCGTGTAGAGGATCCCGCCGACGCGCTCGACCTCGCCGGTGTCGTCGTTCAGCCGGGGCGTGCCCGTTCCGTAGAGGACCTTCAGGTTCTCCAGGGGATTCTCCTCTACGACGATCATGTCGGCCTTCATTCCCGCCTCGAGCACGCCGAACTGGAGGTCGTTCTCCATGCCCCTGGGCTTGTGGAGCTGGAGCGCGCCGTGATAGGTCGCGGCGCGGATGACCTCGAGCGGGTTGAAGCCGGCCTCGCGCAGGAGCTCGAGCTCGCGGAGGTAGTCGAAGCCGTAGAGCTTGTAGATGAAGCCCGAGTCGGACCCCGTCGTGACGATACCGCCGGCGTTCTTGTAGTCGTTCAGGAACCTCATCCACTTGTCGTAGAAGCGGCCCCAGTGGTACTCGTCCTCGCTCGTCCAGTAGAACCAGTACGAGCCGTGCGCCTGGCGGCTGGGCTGGTAGAACTCCCACTGCGACGGCAGCGTGTACTCGTCGTGCCACTCGGCCTCGCGCGCGCGCATCACGTCGCGGCTCGCCTCGTAGATCGACATCGTGGGATCGATGCCGAAGTCGAGCTCGAGGAACCGGTCGATCAGCTCGTTCCACCGCTCGGAGCCGGGCTCGGCCGACTGGCTCCACAGCCGGCCCACCTGGCCGAAGCGGTGCTGCTCGTTCTGGTAGTTGTAGTCGGCCGGGAAGTCCTGGATCGTGCGTCCCTCGAAGAGCGCCTCGAAGAGACCGTAATAGTGGGTCATCATGTCGAGCCCGAGCTCGGCCGCGTCGAGCGCGTTCATGCGGGCGACGCCCGTCTGGGCGAGGTGGGCGACCGTGCCCAGCCCGTGCTGGTGCGCCTCGTCGATGAGCGCCTCCATGATCGCCGGCGGGTACGACGTCAGCTTGAGCCCGTCGATCCTCGCCCCGTCCACGTCGACCTCGGCCGCCCACCGCACCCACTCCCGCGCCGCCTCGGGCGAGTCGACGGGGCCCCGGTCCCACCCCTCGCCGGGGCGCGCGTACGTGAACATCCGCGGCGCGACGATCTCGTTGCGCTCCGCGCGGGCCTTCTCGTTGAGCGCCCACATCATCGGGCCATGGCCGACGCCGCGGGACGTGGTGATCCCGTTGCCCATCCAGAGCTTGTACGTGTACTCGGCCTGGGGCGCCTTTCCCGCCCCGCCGGTGTGCGCGTGCATGTCGACGAGCCCCGGCAGGACGTACATCCCGGACACGTCGATCTCACGGGTCGCGCCGTCGGGGCGGCGCTCCTCGTTGATCGGGGCCATCGGGAAGCCGACCGCCCGGATCTCGACGATGCGGTCACCCTCCACGACGATGTCGACCGGACCCAGCGGCGGGCTCCCGGCCCCGTCGACGTACGTGCCGCCGCGCAGGATGAGACGCTCGTGGGGACCGTCACCCTCGTCGGCGCGCCGGGGGTTGGTGACCTCCATGCCACCCTGCTGGGCCGCCACGCCGCCCGCGGCGACGAGGAGGGCGGATGCGGCGAGGGCCGCGCGGGCCAACGGATGATGCCTCTTCATGATGCCTCCGAATCGAGATGCGCTCTCAGGCGCGCGTCCTAACGCGCCCCAATAATCGGGCCGGCGGCGGGACGGCGCCACGGCCCGGGCGACCGTGGCCTTTCGGGCCCGGCATGCGCCATATTCCGTGGCCCTCGCGCCCCGGACCTCACCTGCGGAGCCCCGTGACCGCTCCCGAAGCCGCCCCACAGCCGGTCTCCGAGCCGCCGCCGGGCGACGTCGTCCGGGAGGCCGAGCAGCGCCGAGCCGAGCTGCGCCGTCACGCGCACCTGTACTACGTCGAGGACCGGCCGGCGATCGGCGACGCCGAGTACGATGCGCTCTTCCGCCGCCTTCTCGACCTCGAGGAGGAGTATCCCGAGCTCGTCACGACGGACTCGCCCACGCAGCGCGTGGGCGCCGAGCCGCTCGACAGGTTCGAGACGATCGAGCACGTGGCGCCCATGCTCTCCCTCGACTCGACCCAGGAGCCGGACGAGGTGCGCCGCTTCGACGACCGGGTGCGCAGGGCGCTGGGCGCGGGGGTCGATCCCGTGTACGTGCTGGAGCCGAAGCTCGACGGGGCGTCGATCGAGCTCGTCTACGAGGACGGCGTCTTCGCGCGCGCGGTGACGCGGGGCAACGGCCGCCAGGGCGAGGGCGTCACGGAGAACCTGCGCACGATCCCCTCGGTCCCGCTACGCCTGCGCGGAGACCGGCGTGCGGTGCCGGCGCTGCTCGCCGTGCGGGGCGAGGTCATGATGCGGATCCCCGACTTCGAGGACTTCAACGCGGGCCTCGTCGCGGCGGGCTCGGAGCCGTACGCCTCCCCCCGGAACTCGGCGGCCGGATCGATCCGCCAGCTCGACCCCCGCGTCACCGCGTCGCGCAAGCTCGAGGTCCTCGTGTACGACGTGCTGGCGGCGGACGGCGCTTCGTTCACCTCCGACTCCGAGGGCATCGACGCGATCCGGGCGTGGGGCTTCAAGGTGCCGCAGCGCGTCCGGACCGCGGAGTCGGTCGAGGAGATCCTCGCCTACCACGGCCTCTTCGAGGCCGATCGCGACGAGCTCGACTACGAGATCGACGGCGTGGTGGTCAAGCTCGACGACCTCGCCGCGCGCCGGGCCATGGGATCGACCTCGCATCACCCGCGGTGGGCGCTCGCCTTCAAGTTCGCGCCGCGCCAGGAGATCACCCGCATCGAGAAGATCGGCATCCAGGTCGGCCGCACCGGCGTCCTCACGCCGGTCGCCTTCCTCCTGCCCGTCGTCGTCGGGGGCGTCACCGTCGCGCGCGCCTCGCTGCACAACCGGGAGGAGCTGAGGCGCAAGGACCTGCGGGAGGGCGACCGCGTGCGCGTTCAGCGGGCCGGAGACGTCATCCCGCAGGTGGTCGAGGTCATCGAGCGGGGCGAGCGCAGGAGCGCGCCCTTCCTCATGCCGACCGAGTGCCCCGTATGCGGGACGCCGGTGTACGAGGACGGCCCCCGGACCGTCTGCCCGAACCGCTTCGGCTGCCGAGCCCAGCTCAAGGGTCGCATCGTCCACTTCGGGTCCCGGGCCGCGCTCGACGTCGAGGGACTCGGCGACGAGACGGCGAACCTGCTCGTCGAGCGCGGGCTCGTGCAGGGGTTGCCCGAGCTCTTCGACCTGGTGCCCGGGCAGCTCGTCGAGCTCGAGGGCTTCGCGGAGAAGTCGGCGACTGCGCTCGTGGCGGCGATCCAGTCGAAGAAGAGCCCCGAGCTCGCGCGCTTCCTGATCGCCCTGGGCATCCCGGAGGTGGGCGTGACGGTGGCGCGGACGCTCGCCCGGAGCTTCGGGACCTTCGACCGCATCCGCGGCGCGACCCGCGAGGAGCTGGAGGCGATCGACGGGATCGGGCCACGCATGAGCGAGGCGATCACCGGCTTCTTCGCCGACGAGCGCAACGCCGCGGTGGTCGACGCGCTGCTGCAGCGCGGGGTCGAGCCGACGGAGGTCGAGGTCGTCGCCGACGACGGGCCGCAGCTGGGCACGGCCGTCTTCACCGGGACGATCCCGGTGGCGCGCGTCGTCGCGGAGACGGCGTGGAGGGGCGTCGGCGGCAAGACGGCGGGATCGGTGTCCAGGAAGACGGCCTTCGTGGTCGCGGGCGACGACGCGGGCTCGAAGCTCGAGAAGGCGCAGAGGCTGGGCGTGGAGGTCCTCGACTTCGAAGCCTTTCTCGCGCGGCTGCGCGAGCACGGGGGCGAGCTCGAGGTGGGCGGGTGAGCGCGCGGCGGCCCGAGTCGCGCCGCGGGCGCTGAGCGATGGAGAACCTCGACGTCGCGCGCGTGCTCACCAAGCTCGCCGACCTCCTCGAGATCCAGGGCGCCAACCCGTTCCGGATCCGGGCCTACCGCAACGCGGTGAACACGGTCGAGAGCCTGAGCCGTCCGCTCAGCGACATGATCGACGCGGGAGAGGACCTGACCGAGCTCCCGGGCATCGGCAAGAACGTGGCGGCGCACATCGCCGAGCTGCTGCGGACCGGGTCGATCGACCGCCTGGAGGAGGTGACCGCCGAGATTCCCGAGTCGCACGCCGACCTGATCCGCCTCGACGGGGTCGGCCCCAAGAAGGCCAAGAAGCTCTTCGACGAGCTCGGCGTGCGGAGCGTCGACGACCTCGAGGCGCAGCTCGCGGCGGGAGCGGTGCAGGAGCTCGAGGGCTTCGGCGCCAGGAGCGCCGAGAAGATCCGCGCCGCGATCGCCGATCACCGCAAGCACACCGGGCGCTTCCAGATCGGTGAGGTCGAGCGGCTCGTCTCAGGGGTGCTCGGGCACATGGCCGCCGCGCCGGGGGTGGGCCGCATCGAGGTGGCGGGAAGCCTGCGGCGGCGCAAGGAGACGATCGGCGACGTGGACCTCCTGGCGGAGCACGACGGGCCGGGCACGGCGATCGTCGAGCACTTCGTGCGCTTCGACGGCGCGGAACGGGTGCTCGGGGCCGGGGACACCAAGGGCAGCATCGTCCTGCACTCCGGGCTCCAGGTCGATCTGCGCGTCATCCCGCCACGCTCCTTCGGAGCTGCGCTCCAGTACTTCACCGGCTCCAAGGAGCACAACGTCGCCGTCCGCTCGAGGGCGGTGCGCGAGGGGCTGCGCGTCAACGAGTGGGGTGTCTTCCGGGTTCCCGAGGGGACCGATCCGGCCGAGCTCGGCAAGGAGGACGGAGAGCGCCTCGCCGGGGACACCGAGGAGGGGGTCTACGAGGCGCTGGGCATGCGCTGGATGCCTCCCGAGCTGAGGGAGAACCGGGGCGAGGTCGAGGCGGCGTTGCGGGGTGAGCTCCCGGAGCTCGTGACGCTCGACGACATCCGCGGGGACCTCCAGATGCACTCGACCTGGAGCGACGGCAAGACGTCGATCGAGGAGATGGCGCTGGCCTGCCGGGAGCGGGGATACGAATACTTGGCGATCACCGACCACAGCCAGGCGATGGCGATGGTGCAGGGCCTGACCCCCGCGCGCGCGCGGGAGCAGTGGGCGGAGATCGACGAGCTGCGGGAGCGCATCGAGGGGATCGAGATCCTGAGGAGCACCGAGGTCGACATCCTGAAGGACGGCACGCTCGACATGCCTGACGAGATCCTCGAGGAGCTCGACGTCGTGGTGATCTCGGTCCACTCCTTCATGGACCAGGACCGCAAGACGATGACCGAGCGCGTCCTGCGCGCCATGGCGCATCCGTCCGTGGACATCCTGGCGCACCCCACGGGGCGTCGCATCAACCGAAGGGAGCCCTTCGAGGTCGACGTGGAGTCCGTGCTGGCGGCGGCGGCGGAGCTCTCGGTCGCGGTCGAGCTCAACGCCAACCCGGAGCGGCTGGACTTCAACGACGTCCACGTCCATCGCGCCAAGGAGCTCGGCGTGCCGGTCGTCGTCAGCACCGATGCGCATTCGCCCCGCGGGCTCGCATGGATGAGGTACGGGGTGGAACAGGCTCGACGAGGCTGGCTCGGGCCGGCCGACGTTCTCAACACGCGCTCGCCGACGGAGCTCAGGGCGTGGCTGGCACGGAGGGGGTCGTGACGGGGTCCGCGTGCTGAACCTCGCCATCGACGTCGCCATCCTCACGCTCGGGGTCGCGGTCCTCTACTTCGGGGCCGAGTGGCTCGTGCGGGGCGCGGCCAGGCTGGCCGGATCTCTCGGCGTCAGCCCCATCGTGGTCGGCCTGACGGTCGTGTCGTTCGGCACGTCCGCGCCGGAGCTGGTCGTTTGCACGGTGGCGGCCCTCGGCGGCGACACCGACCTCGCCATCGGCAACGTCCTCGGCTCCAACCTCGCCAACATCGGGCTCATCCTCGGCCTGACGTCGATCGTGCGGCCCCTCGACGTCCAGGCGCGCGTCGTGTGGCGAGAGATGCCGCTCATGCTGCTCGTGACGCTCGTCCTGTACGCGTTGGCGTGGGACCTGAGGCTGAGTCAGCCCGACGGCGTCATCCTCCTGATGGCGCTCGTCGCGTATCTGTACCTCGTGTTCCAGTCGGTCGGGGACGAGGCTCCCGAGATCCTCATCGAGTACGAGGAGTTCATCGAGGCCTCGACGCAGACGCCGGCGTCGGTGCGCGCCGAAGACGTCGTCTGGGTCCTGCTCGGGTCGGCGTGCCTGGTCCTCGGCGGGTACTGCATCGTCGAGGGAGCGGTCCAGGTGGCGACGGCGCTGGGTGTCTCCCAGGTCGTGATCGGGCTCACGGTCGTGGCGGTCGGCACCTCGCTGCCCGAGCTCGCCACCTCCGTCGTGGCGGCGGCCCGCAGGGAGGCCGACATCGCAGTGGGCAACGTCATCGGCTCGAACATCTTCAACCTGGCCGCGATCCTCGGCACGGTCTCGGTCCTGGAGCCGATCCCCATCCCGCAGACCCTGCTCGGCAGAGAGTTCCCGGCGGTCGTGGCGATGTCCTTCCTCCTCCTGCCGTTGCTGCGCTCCGGATGGCGCATCCGCCGGTGGGAGGGGGCGATCCTGCTCTTCGCGTACCTCTGGATCGGCAGCTTCCTCCTGTAGGGAAGCTCCGACGACGTCTGGTGCGCCTCGGGACTCCTGCGGCGCCACACGGGCGAGCGCCGCCCCGGGGTAGGCGTCCGGCAGGCTGCGAAATAGCTTTGCGCTCCCCGCGGGCTCCGCCGGGCGCGGACAGCCGAGCCGCGGCGCGAGCCCGCAGACCGACGACGAGGAGTGCTCCTTCATGCTGTCGATCGACCTCACCGGCAGGCGCGCCTTCGTGGCCGGCGTCGCGGACGACAAGGGGTATGGCTGGGCCATCGTGCGGGCGCTCGCGCAGGCGGGAGCGTCCGTGTGCGTGGGCACCTGGCCGCCCACGCTCCGGATCTTCACGAGGAGCCTGGAGCGCGGGAAGCTCGACCGCTCGCTGCCGGACGGGGGCGAGATCGCCTTCGAGCGCGTCTACCCGCTCGACGCGCTCTTCGACACGCCGGAGGACGTTCCCGACGACGTGAGGTCCGAGAAGCGCTACGCGGACCTCGACCACGACTACACGATCCAGGGGGTCTCCGAGCGGCTGCGGTCCGATTTCGGCGAGCCCTGCCTGGACATCGTCGCGCACTCGCTGGCCAACGGCCCGGAGGTCCAGAACCCGCTCCTCGACACCAGCCGGCGCGGGTACCTGGCCGCGCTGAGCGCGAGCGCCTTCTCCCTGGTGTCGATGGTCCAGCGCTTCGGGCCGCTCATGCGCCCGGGGGGAGCCTTCGTGTCGCTGTCCTACCTGGCGGCCGAGCGCGTCATACCGGGCTACGGGGGCGGCATGAGCTCGGCGAAGGCGGCGCTCGAGAGCGACACGCGCACGCTCGCCTACGAGGCGGGCCGGCGCTTCGGCGTCCGCGTGAACACGATCAGCGCGGGGCCGCTGGCGAGCCGCGCCGCGCGGGCCATCGGGACGATCGACGAGATGGTCGAGTACTACCGTGAGAACGCGGCGCTCCCGGAGGCCAACACGGCCGACGAAGTCGGGCTGGCCGCCGCCTTCCTGTGCTCGCCGCTCGGGTCCGGGATCACCGGGGAGACGCTGCACGTGGACAAGGGCTACCACGTGATGGGCATGCAGGCCGAGCCACGGCTCGGACCGGCCTGACCGGGCGGGATGGCGTGGGGATGCCCGAGGCTCGAGGCGTCCACGGTCCGGCGGCACGCTCGCGAGCGGCCGCGCGGGAGCGCGCATGACGGCGGAGGGCGCCCCGCTCGGGTCACTCCTGCCCGACGTGCGGGTCCGGCCACCCGGACCACGGTCCAGGGCGATGAGCGATCGGCTCGGCCGCGTGGAGTCGCGCAACGTCACCCACCGCAGCGGGTCGTGGCCGGTGTTCTGGGAGGAGGCCAGCGGGTCGAACGTGCGGGACGTCGACGGGAACGTGTACGTCGACATGACGAGCGCCTTCGGCGTGGCGCTGCTGGGGCACGGCGCACCCGCCGTGCGCGAGGCCGTGGCGAGGCAATCGGAGCGCCTCGTCCACGGGATGGGCGACATCCATCCGCCTCGCGCCAAGCTCGAGCTGCTCGAGCGGCTGGCGGCGCACAGCCCCTGGGACGACGCGCGCATCGTTCTGGCGACCAGCGGGTCCGAGGCCGTGGAGGCCGCGCTGAAGACCGCGAGGCTCGCGAGCGGACGACCCGGAATCCTCGCCTTCGAGGGAGGCTATCACGGCCTCACGCTCGGCTCCCTGGCGGTGACCGAGCGAAGCCACTTTCGCGCGCCCTTCCGCGATCGCCTCTACGCGGGGGTCGTTTTCGCACCGTTCCCCGATCCCCTCCGGGACGGGGCCGGCGCCGGGCCGAAGGCGCTCGCGCGCATCGACGAGCTCCTGGCGGCCGGAGCGCCCGACGGAGAGCCGATCGGGACGGTGATCGTGGAGCCGGTGCAGGCCCGCGGAGGCGCGCGGCTCCCGCCGCCGGGCTTCATGCGAGCGCTGTCGGAGCGGGCCGCGGCGC
>JBFFWJ010000077.1:0-10220 GCA_041570315.1 Longimicrobiales bacterium
GATCGAGCGCCACGACGCCCCGTAGTCCTCGGTCTTGTAGACGTAGGGATCGGTGCCCCCGAGCTGGTGGAAGTCCACGGTGACGTAGGCGGCCCCGGGCTCGAAGCGCGACGGCTCGACGTTGCTGACCGTCCCCCACTCCGGGAGATCCGGGATGGCGCGCGTGACGTCCGTCCAGCTGGCGCCGCCGTCCCGGGTGAGGTGCACGAGGCCGTCGTTCGACCCGGCCCAGATCACGCCGCGCTCGACGGGGGACTCGGCGATGGCGAAGAGCACCGAGGCGTACGTGGGGCTGACGTCCTCGGTCGTGAGCCCCCCCGTCTTCTGCATCCTGGAGACGTCGTTGCGGGTCAGGTCGGGGCTGATCACGTCCCAGCTCTGTCCCCCGTCGGTGGTCCGATGGACGTGTTGGCTCCCCGCGTAGACCGTGTTGTTGTCGTGCGGGGAGATGTGCACCGGGAAGGTCCACTGGAAGCGGAAGCGCACGTCGGCCGCGGCCCACCCCTCGGGGTTGTCCGGCCACACGCTGACCGTCCGGGTGATGCCGGTCGAGAGCTCGTGCCGCTCGAGGATCCCCTCGTAGCAGCCCGACCACACCACGTCGTTCGTCACCGTGTCGGGGACCGCGAAGCCGGACTCGCAGCCGCCCACCGAGCGCCACGCCCCGATCGGGATCTCGCCGCCGGACAGCGTGTTCGAGGGCCCCCCGCTCGACGGGCCGTCCTGCCGGTTTCCGTACAGGTTGTAGGGCACCTCGGTGTCGGTGAAGACGTGGTACATCTGGGCGATCGGGAGGAGGGGCCGGTACCAGCTCTCCCCGCGGTCTGTGGAGATGCGCACACCCTGGTCGTTGCCGACGATCATCCGGTCGGGAAGGATCGGGTCGATCCACATGTCGTGGTTGTCGCCGCCCGAGACGACCGAGAAGGTCGCCCCGCCGTCCAGCGACTTCGTGTGCACCGTCGACATGAAGTGCACCTCGTCGGCGTCGTCCGGCGCGACGGCGAGGCGGCTGTAGTACAGGGGCCGCTGCGCCAGCGCGTGGTCGGCGTTGACCATGCTCCAGCTGCGGCCGCCGTCGTCGGAGCGCCACAGGGTGCCCTCGTGCTCGTCGAGCGGCTCGAAGTCCCGGTTGGAGCTCGTCTCGATGAGCGCATACACCCGGTCCGGATCGTCAGGCGACATCCCGAGGCCGATCTTGCCGATCGTGCCCCGCGGGAGGCCGCGCCCCTCGAGCCGCGTCCACGTGTCCCCGCCGTCTCGGCTGGTCCACAGGCCGCTCTCGGGCCCGCCGCTCTCCCGGCCCCAGGTCCAGATCTGCATCTGCCAGGTCGCGGCGAAGAGGATGCGGGGGTTCGTCGGATCCATGACGACGTCGATGGCGCCTGCGTTCTCCCCGGCGAAGAGGACGCGCTCCCACGTTTCGCCACCGTCGCGGGTGCGGTACAGCCCCCGCTCCTGCTGCGGCCCGTAGAGGTGGCCCGCGGCCGCGACGAAGACGACGTCGGGGTCCGTCGGGTGGATGGCGATGCGGCCCACCCGCCCGCTCTCGTCCAGCCCCATGTGCGCCCAGCTCTCACCCGCGTCCGTGGAGCGGTACACGCCGTTGCCGATCGAGACGTTGGAGCGGATGAAGGCCTCGCCCGTGCCCGCCCACACCACGTTCGGGTCGGACGGGGCGACCGCGAGCGCCCCGATGGACTGGGCCGGCTGGTCGTCGAAGACCGGCCGCCAGGAATGGCCGGCGTCCTCGCTCTTGAACACCCCGCCCGAGGCCGCCCCGAGGTAGTAGACGTTGGCGTTGCCGGGCTCTCCGACCACCGCGCTGACACGGTTCCCGACCGGTCCCACGTGGCGGAAGTCGGTCCCGGAGAAGAAGTCCTCCGGCAGATCCGCGAGCGTCTGCGCGGCGGCCGGGGGCGCGAGCGCGGTCACCAGCGCGAGCACGGCGAGGAGCGTGGGGGGTGCGGTGGGCGGTGCGGAACGCTGCAGCATGTCGCCTCCGATGCGCCGACGGAAGGGAGCGGGACCGCGGAACGATGTCGGCAAAGTAGGAGGCGGGCCGCCGAATGCCACCGGGCCTCGCGCGGGAGAGCGCCGGGCCTCGCGCGGGAGGGCACCGTCTCTCGCGCGGGAGGGCGCCGGGCCTCGCGCGGAACCGGAGCGCGCGCCCGGGGGTTCGAATCCGTCGATCGAGACCCTACGTTGCCTGGCCGCGCCGACCCGAATTCCGAGGGACCCTCCCATGATCATCCGACGACCGCCCGACATCCCGTCTTCCGAGATCACGCCTGAGAGCGTGTACGTGAACCGCCGGCGGTTCATCAGGGCGGCCGCGATCGCGGCGGGTGGCGCCGCGATCGGACCCGCCACGCTGGGGGCGCTCGGTCGAGACCCGGCGCGCGCCCAGGAGGTCCCGGCGCGCTTCGCCTCGATGCGCTCCGATCAGGACGAGGAGCTCAACTCGTACGAAGACATCACGCAGTACAACAACTTCTACGAGTTCGGCACCGGCAAGCGGGATCCCGCCCGCAACGCCGGGAGCTTCCGGCCCCGCCCCTGGTCCGTCACGATCGACGGGGAGTGCAACAAGCCCGGAGACTACGCGCTCGAGGACATCCTCGGTCCGGAGACCATGGAGGACCGTGTCTACCGGCTGCGCTGCGTCGAGGCCTGGTCGATGGTCGTGCCGTGGTACGGCTTCCCACTCGCGAACCTGATCCGCCGCGCCGAGCCGACCGGAAGCGCGAACTTCGTGCGCTTCGAGACCGTCGTGCGTCCCGGGGAGATGCCCGGGCAGCGCGCCCCGATCCTTCAATGGCCCTACGTGGAGGGGCTGCGCATGGACGAGGCGATGCACCCGCTGACGCTCCTCGCGACCGGCGTGTACGGGCTCGACCTGCCCAACCAGAACGGCGCGCCGCTGCGCCTGATCGTCCCGTGGAAGTACGGCTTCAAGGGGATCAAGTCGATCGTCCGCATGTCCTTCGTGGAGCAGATGCCGCTGAACACGTGGCAGCAGCAGAACTCGGTCGAGTACGGCTTCTACGCCAACGTGAACCCGAACGTGGATCACCCGCGCTGGAGCCAGGCGCGCGAAAACCGGCTTCCGGGGCTCTTCAAGAACCATCCGACGCAGATGTTCAACGGCTACGGAGACCAGGTCGCCCACCTCTACGCCGGCATGGACCTGGCCCGCTGGAAGTAGGTCCTCGGGGACCCGCCCCCACGTGAGCCGCCGGCGCGTCGTCCTCGGTCTGAAGGCCGTGCTCTGGGTGGCGGCGCTCGCACCCGGAGCGTGGATCGTGGCGGGCCTCGAGCGGGGGTGGCTCGGGCCGAACCCCACGGAGAGGATGACGCACGTGACGGGGATGACGACGCTCATCCTCCTGCTCGTGACGCTCGCGGTCTCCCCCGTCCGGCGCCTCACGGGATGGAATCAGGTCATCCGGTTGCGGCGGCCTCTGGGGCTCTTCGCCTTCTCCTACGCCAGCGCGCACTTCCTGATCTGGTTCGTCTTCTACAACGTCCTCAACTTCAGATGGATGATCGAGGACGTCGCGGAGCGGCCCTACATCACCGTGGGATTCGCGGCCTTCCTCGTGCTGATCCCTCTGGCGGTGACCTCGACCAAGGGCTGGATCCGCCGCCTCGGGAAGCGTTGGGCCAAGCTCCACCGCGGCGTGTACGTCGCGGCGACGCTGGGAGTGGTCCACTTCCTGTGGCTCGTCAAGGCCGACACCCGCCAACCCCTTCTCCTGGGCGCCGTCCTCGCCGTGCTCCTGATCCTGCGCAGCCCCCGGGTGTTCCCGGCCCGGACCACGCGGCCCGGGGCCCACGCAGAGGATGACGGCGCCGCGGAACAGTCGCGCGGCCGGCCTCTGCCCTCGACGGTCAGTGGCTCATCGAGTACAGGATGATGTTGATGCCCAGGGCGTACGCCTCGGGAGAGAACGTGTAGAAGAAGGCGTCGTCCTCGCCCTCGCGCTCCCAACCGTCGGCGATGTCGGTGTTGTGCGTCATCAGCACGAGCGGTCGGCCGTCCTCGTCGAAGATCCCGCGGAAGTGCGGCGTCGCGCTCTCGCGCCCGCGCTCGGAGGTGTAGCGTCGCCCGTTCTGCCGCCAGAACTGGATCGAGGGGACCTGCGGGACCTCCGGAACCTCGTAGAGGGCGTGCATCACCATGTGCCCGGGATCGATGTCGACGATGGGAAACTCCGGGAGCACGCGCTGGATCTCGCCCTCCCACTGACGCCACGCCCAATCCCCCCAGAAGTCGTCGACGTAGATCATGCCTCCCTTGAGGAGGTAGTCGCGGATGCGCTCCACCTCCTGATCGCTGAAGCCGGCGGTGCCGACGTCCGACATGAAGAGGAAGGGGCACTGATACATCTCGTCCTGGCTCGGCCGCACCACCGCGTATCCGGGCTGCCCGTCCGCCCACACCGCCGGCTTCGTGGTCGTGAGCTCCTCGAGCCGGACCATGAAGTTGTGATCCGACGCGGGGTAGTCGGTGTTCCACCCGTGACCCATCGGCTCGCGCCGGACGCTCTGGTACAGCAGCCTGCAGAAGGTGAAGCCCCGGTGCACGACCCCGTTGTCGGCGGTCGGAAGCCCCTCGCGGTAGGGGTTCGCGCGCCACCCGCCGCGTCCCCACACCATGATCTGGGGACGCTCCTGGAAGCCGACCAGCACGCCGAGCAGGAGCAGCGACACGACCAGCCATCGGCGCCGGCGCGGCCGCGCCCCCGCCGTCACCGGCCCCTCACGAGCTCGAGGAAGCGGCTCAGGATGGATTCGGCCTCGGGAGTCTCGGGGGTCTTCTCCTCCAGCTCCCGGAAGCTCGCGGCTCCCGCGAGGGGCAGATACGCGGGGTAGCTCCGGATCCGGATGAGCAGATCATCGCGCGAGAGCTCCGGATGAAACTGCGTGCAGTAGATGGGCTTGCCATCGAAGCGGAACGCCTGGTTCTCCACCAGCTCGCTGGACGCGAGCAGGGTCGCCCCGGCCGGGAGCTCGACGACCAGGTCCTCGTGTCCGACCTGCGCCTGGAATCGCTTGCCGAGGGGACCGAACACCGGGTCGCGCTCTCCTTCCTCCGTGAGCTCCAGCCAGGTGCTACCCACCTCGGCTCGGCTGCGGTCCGTCACGACGACGCCTCCCAGCGCCCGAGCCATGGCCTGAAAGCCCCAACATGAAGCGAAGGTCGGCTTGTCCGCCTCGTGGAGCCCGACCATCGCGTCGAGCGCGGCGGCGAGCCACGAGCCTCCTCGGGCCACCGAGTAGTCCCCGCTTCCCCCGAGCAGCACGACGTCGACCTCGTCGAGCTCGCGAGGCGTCGGAGCGCCGCCGAGGAGGTCGAACACCGAGATCCGGTCCCGTGAGACGCCGAGGGCCCGCTCGAAGCAGCGGACCTCGTGCTCCCTCATGGGATCGTCGGGGTTTCTTACCTGCAGCAGCAGGAACCGAGCCGCGTCGGTCACGGAGCCTCGCCCGGGAACGTCGGTGAACGAAGGTCGCCCTGGGCGACCGCCCCTCGGGCACCGACGATTGTAGCGTGCCGCTCGGCAAGCTCAAACCGCTCGCGGGCCCCACCCGGGCCCCGGCCCCCGAGGCCCGGGCGGGTCCGCCGCTCCGTCGCCGCGCTTTCTTGACTCGGCCTCCCGGGCGGGCTTGATTCGCCCGGTCGCGCCGAGGTGGGCGCTTCGACGGAGACAGAGCGGAGGAGGCGAACGTTGAGGTTCGCGGTCGTCGGCGGGGGCGTGTCCGGGCTGGTCGCGGCGTCACTCCTGCACGAGCGGTACGAGGTCACGGTCTTCGAGGCGAGGGACCGGATCGGGGGGCACGTCAACACGGTGGAGGTCGAAGGGGCCGACGGTGTGGCTCACGCGATCGACACCGGGTTCATCGTATACAACGAGCACAACTACCCGCTCTTCAGCAAGCTCCTGCGGCGTCTCGGCGTGGCCAGCCAGGCCTCGAACATGAGCTTCAGCGTCCGCTGCGACCGGACCGGCGTGGAGTGGGGCAGCGCGACCCTGGGCACGCTCTTCGCCCAGAGACGCAATCTGGTGAGCCCGCGATTCCACGCGATGGTCGCGGACATCCTGCGCTTCAACCGCGAGGCGGGAGAGGCCGTTCGGAACGGAGCCGCCGAGCTCTCCTTGGGCGAGTACGTCGACAGGGCCGCCTTCTCGCGCCGGCTCGTCGACCACTATCTGGTCCCGATGGGCTCGGCCCTGTGGTCCGTGCCGCGGGGGCGCGTTCTGGAGATGCCGGCGGAGTTCTTCATCGGCTTCTTCGAGAACCACGGGATGCTGACCGTGAACGACCAGCCCGAGTGGAGGGTCGTCCAGGGTGGCTCGGCCCGGTACGTGGAGGCCCTGGTGAGGCCTTTTCGGGACCGGATCCGCACGGGCACCCCCGTGCGCCGCGTGCGGCGCGGCCGCGGGCACGTCGAGATCGACGGCGAGCGCTTCGACCACGTGGTCCTCGCCTGTCACGCAGACCAGGCGCTCGACATCCTGGCCGACGCGAGTCCGCTCGAGCGGGAGATCCTCGGGGCCCTTCCGTTCCAGAACAACGAGATCGTGCTGCACACCGACACCACGGTCCTGCCGAGGGCCCGGCGCGCGTGGAGCTCCTGGAACTATCACATCCGTTCCGACGAGGACGCGCCGGCGACGGTGACGTACAACATGAACAAGCTGCAGACGCTCCACGCGCCGACGACGTACTGCGTCACGCTCAACGCCACCGACGTGATCGATCCGGCCGCGGTGCTTCATCGGACGGCGTTCAGCCACCCGGTCTGCTCCATCGAGGGCCGGCGGGCTCAGACCCGCCACTCCGAGATCAGCGGGCTCGACCGCACGCACTTCTGCGGCGCCTACTGGGGGTTCGGCTTCCACGAAGACGGGGTGCGCAGCGCCGTGAGGGTCACCGAGAGATTCGGAATCGAGCCGTGAGGAGCTGCATCTACGAGGGAACGGTCCGGCATCGGCGCCACTCGCCCGTCCCGCACACCTTCGCGTACCCCCTCTTCATGATGTACCTCGACCTCGAGGAGGTGCCCGCGGTCTTCGAGGGGCGGTGGCTGTGGTCGGCCGACCGCCCCGCCCCGGCGTGGTTTCGGCGGGCGGACTACCTGGGTGACCCGGGGCGGCCGCTCGACGCCGAGGTGCGCCGCGAGGCGGAGCGGCTCACGGGTCGCCGCCCCGCCGGTCCGATCCGCATGCTCACGCATCTCCGCTACTTCGGGTACGTGATGAACCCCGTCACGTTCTACTACTGCTTCGGCGAGGGCGGCGAGCACGTCGAGACGATTCTCGCCGAGATCACGAACACGCCCTGGAGCGAGAGGCATACCTACGGCCTGACCTCCGCCGATCCCGCCTGCGATCCCGCCCGCGATCCCGCTGGCGATCCCGCTCACGGCCCTTGCGACCGCCAGCACCGGTTCGAGAAGGCCTTCCACATCTCCCCCTTCATGGGCATGAGGCAGGAGTACGCGTGGCGCTTCAGCCCGCCCGGGGCGCGGCTGGTCGTGCACATGGAGAGCGCCGAGAACGGGGACAAGCTCTTCGACGCCTCGCTCCTCCTGCGCCGTGTGGAGATCTCGGGCCGCTCGCTGGCCAAAGCGCTCGCGCGACACCCCTGGATGACCGCGCGCGTGGCCGCGGCGATCTACTGGCAGGCGCTGCGCCTGCGCCTCAAGGGCAACCCGTACCACGAGCACCCCGGAAAGCGAGCCGCATGAACGTCCTGACCCTCCTGGCCGAGCGTGCCGTCCGCAAGCGCATGCAGAAGCTCACCCACGGCCGCCTGACCGTGCGTCACGCGGGGGACGCGACGACGTACGGCCCCGGGGGCGGGCCGTCCGCCACCGTGACGATCGACGATCCCTCCTTCTTTCGCGCGCTCGCCTTCGGTGGCCACATCGGGGCGGCCGAGACGTACGTGAAGGGCGGCTGGGACGCCGACGACCTCACGGCGCTCATCCGTGTCTTCGCGCGGAACCGCGAGGCGCTGGACAGCCTGGAGACGGGGTGGGCCAGGCTGTCGCAGCCCTTCCTCGCCGCGTTCCGGCTCCTGAACCGCAATACCCGCACGGGCAGCGCGCGCAACATCCGCGCGCACTACGATCTCGGCAACGAGTTCTTCGCGAGCTTCCTCGACGAGACCATGACCTATTCCTGCGGCTTCTTCGAGGACGAGGAAGCGTCGATGCGCGAAGCCTCGATCGCCACGTACGATCGGCTGTGCCGCAAGCTCGAGCTCGGCGCGGACGATCACCTGCTCGAGATCGGCACGGGCTGGGGAGGCCTCGCGATGCACGCGGCCTCGGCGTACGGCTGCCGCGTCACCACGACGACGATCTCGCGCGAGCAGCATCGCGAGGCCACGCGCCGCGTCGCAGCCGCCGGTCTGGCGGACCGCGTCACCGTCCTCCGGAGCGACTACCGCGACCTCGAGGGCGCGTACGACAAGCTCGTCTCCATCGAGATGGTCGAGGCGGTGGGTCACCAGTTCCTGCGCACCTACTTCGAGACGTGCGCGCGGCTCCTGAAGCCCGACGGGCTGGCCGCGATCCAGGCGATCACGGTGCGCGACGACTGGTACGACCCGAGGCAGCGCCAGGTGGACTTCATCAAGCGCTACATCTTCCCGGGCAGCTTCATTCCGGCCGTCTCGGCCCTGACCGGAGCGTCCGCGAGCACCGATCTGCGCCTCGTGCACCTCGAGGACATCACGCCCCACTACGCGGAGACGCTGCGCCGCTGGCGGGCCCGCTTCGAGGAGAGCTGGCCCAGGATCCGGGACATGGGCTTCGACGAGGAGTTCCGACGACTCTGGGAGTTCTACCTGTGCTACTGCGAGGGCGGGTTCGCCGAAGCCATCCTGGGCAACGTGCAGCTCGTCTTCGCCAAGCCCCTCGCGATCGGGTCGCTCGACAAGCGCCCCGGCGTTCCCGTCGCCGCCGTGGCCTGAGCCCCGTCCGCCCACCCCTCCCCGACCGGCCACCCCGTCCCCGACCGGCCACGCCGTCCCCGACCGGCCACGCCGTCCCCGACCGGCCACGCCCCGAAGAGAGCCATGCACCAGTCCCTCGCCATCGAGCTGGCCGAGCGCGGCCTCGTGCCCCTCGCCGGCCTCCGCCTCGGCGTTCGTCGCCTGCTCCGACAGCGGCTCCGCGACGCCGCGGCCGGACCCGACGTGGACGAGCTCGTTCGCGAGCTGGCCGGGAGCCCGGTCGCGCTGACCCCGGAGAAGGCCAACGAGCAGCATTACGAGGTGCCACCGAGGTTCTTCGAGCTCACCCTGGGCCCGCACCTGAAGTACAGCGGCGCCTACTGGCCCGACGGCGTGCACGAGCTGGCCGAGGCCGAGGGGGCGATGCTCCGCCTCTCGTGCGAGCGCGCGCGCCTCGAGGACGGCCAGGACGTGCTCGAGCTCGGATGCGGTTGGGGATCGCTGACGCTGCACATGGCGCGCTCGTTCCCGAACAGCCGGATCACGGCGGTCTCCAACTCGGCTCCCCAGCGGCGCTTCATCGAGGAGCGCGCGCCCGGCAACGTCCGGGTCATCACCGCGGACATGAACGAGCTCGATCTCGACGGGCGCTTCGACCGCGTGGTCAGCGTCGAGATGTTCGAGCACATGCGGAACTACCGCGAGCTGCTCCGTCGGATCCGGGGTTGGATGCGCCCCGAGGCGAGGCTCTTCGTGCACGTCTTCTGTCACCGGTCCCACGCGTACCCCTACGAGACCGAGGGCGCCGACAACTGGATGGGCCGCCACTTCTTCACCGGCGGCCTCATGCCGTCGCTCGATCTCTTCGAGCGCTTCGACGAGCACCTCTCCGTCGAGGCCAGGTGGGAGGTCGACGGGACGCACTACGAGCGCACGGCGCGCGCGTGGCGCGAGAACCTGGAGCGACGCCGTCCCGAGGTCACGCGCGTGCTCGAGGACACGTACGGCCGTGACGCGCCCCGCTGGTACCATCGGTGGCGCCTGTTCTTCCTCGCATGCGAGGAGCTCTTCGGATACCGCGACGGCTCGGAGTGGATCGTCGCGCACTACCTGTTCGCGCCCAGCGGGTGAGCGGGCCGGGCGTGGGATCCTGGTAGCCACAAGGCCCGAGCTCGCGGACCTGCCAGGGGAAGCTCTGCACCAGTCGGGCGGGCCTCGCCTAGGGCGCCGAGGCCCGCCCGATCTCC
>JBFFWJ010000078.1:0-10208 GCA_041570315.1 Longimicrobiales bacterium
GGGCCCGGACCGCCTGGGTGCCCGAGTAGTCGAACTCGCAGGCCTGACCGATGACGATCGGGCCGGACCCCAGGATGAGGATCGTTTCTAGATCGTCGCGTCGAGGCACGGAGGGGCACTCTCGAGGTAGGGTTGCGGCGGGACGGGGCGGGCGTCAGTCACGGCTCTTGCCGGACTCCTTGCGGATCGCGGTCGCGAGGACCCAGGCGAAGCCGCCCCACACGAACGCCATCACCGAGATCATCGTGACCCACGTCGCTACCGTCATCGGAGTGCTCCCCCGCCTCGAGGGGCGGCCGGTTGGACTGCTCGGGATCCGCCAGCGTCAGCCGACGGCACCTGCCGTGGGGTCGGAGCGCGACCGGCGTAAGCTCGTGGAAGCGCCGGGGCCGATCAAGCCGTCATCGGACCTGCTCGGCGGCGTCGCGAGCGGGAGCCCGTGCCCCCCTCGCGAGAGCCCGGGTCAGCGCTCTATGAGGACCTCGATTCCGGCATTGAGGCGTGGGCCGTTGTCGGCGCCGGCCGCGGACACCACGCGCACGACCGGATCATCCAGGTCGAGGTCGTCGACCTGGATCTCGAAGCGGAGCTCTCCTCCTTCGGGGTGGATCAGGAGGACGCGGTGCGTGCCGGGCTTGCCGGCGACCGGTGCCGCGTACACCCGGGTGTCGCCGAGTCCCTCGAACCCCCGGATGCCGGCCCCGGTGACCTCGAGAACGACACCCCCGAGCGCGTCCCCGTAGACGGACGCGACCAGGGTCCCCGGACCGCTCGGCCCGGAGTCGCACGCCACGAACAGCGCTCCGAGCGCGGCGAAGGTCGTCGCCCTGCCACACTTCCTCATCGAGTCTCGCCTCCGGTTTCGAATCGCAAGGGCACCACGATCGTCCTCGGCCCGGCCTCCCCGAGGATCGCGGCCAGGGGGAGCTCCGGGTTGGCCAGCAGCCACGCCCTGAAGTCGCCGACGTCGTATCCGGACACGCCGTTGCCCTGGTGGTTCAGGAACGCCAGCTGGTTCCCGTTCAGCGGCGGGCCCGACCCGAGGAAGGGCGAGACCAGCGCCTCGATCGGGATCACGGGCGCTGCGACCTCGAAGGTGATCGTGGCCGACGCGGGCAACCCGTTGGCGTCCGTGGCCTGCACGGCCACGGCAAACGTACCGAGGTCCAGCGACGCTCCGCTGATGCGGCCCGTGCCCGAGAGCCTCAGGCCCAGCGGCAGATCCCCGCCGACGACGCGCCAGCTGTAGGGAGCGGTCCCGTTCTGCGCCTCGAGCTGCAGATCCTGATCGATCGTCGCCGTCATCCCGACGCTCGTGGACTCCACGGCGTACACCAGCTCGAAATCGGCACCGGCCGCCACCGGACCGGCCATCGTCACCGAGGCGGGGTTCGGCTGGCCCGCGAAAGCCCCGGTCCACGCGAGGAACTCGAAGCCGGGCAGCGGGACCGCCTCGACGGTCACGGGGGTGCCCTCGTCGAACCAGCCGTCGGCCGAGTGGGGCGTGAGGGTGAAGCTCGCGGGCTCGATGCCCCCGACGCCCCCGGTGGTCGACAGCGCGAGCTCGAACTGGGTGCCGCCGTAGGCCGCGACGAGCTCGGCGTCCGCGAGCGGGGTCGTCATCGAGCGCGCGCGCGGCTCGGCGGGCGCGTCGCTCCACTCCAGGAAGCGCCGGCGCTCGCCCGGCGCCGTGGACGCGGTCGCGGTCGCCTCGACGACGTGCTCCACGAAGGGAGCGGAGGCGAACGACGTCCCGGGCGGGTCGACCGGGGCTCCGTCCACCGTGAAGAGGCCGCTCGCGGTCGATGCCCCCGTCGCCCGAAGCGTCAGCGTCGTGAAGCGCGTCGAGACGCGCAGTCGGACGTCGTCGGCGGCCTCGTCGATGTCGGTCAGCGTCACCCCCGTCGGGCCTCCCAGAAACGAGGTCGCCGCCGGATTCGAGGTGGCGTGGAAGACGCGGTTCCCGGTTTCCCCGGGGAAGGGGTCGCCGGCGTCTCCACGGGCCCCTCCGGCGCGGCCGAGATCGTCACGACCGTCGGCCTGTCGGAGCCAGACGCCCAGGTGCTGGTTGGCGTTGACCCGGTTGGCACCCCAGCGCGACGACACCCAATCCGGGTCGACGTGCCAGACGAGGAGCCCCTCCGCGCGCAGGCGCTGGTCGTAGCCGATACCCTGCCGGTTCTCGAGGAGGAAGTACTCTCCGGACCCGTCGTTGGCGTCGACGCGCAGGATCGTCCCCGTCGACTGGACCGGGGGAAGGGTGAGCGTCCCGTGGTCGAGGTCCGCGGCGAGCCGGACGACGTCGCCCCAGCCGAGCTGCTCCTTGCTCCACGCCCCGAGGTGGCACGGCGACTCGGGAGAGGCTTCGTCGCAGCCCCACGTGCCCATGCTCATCAGATCCCACACCCCCACACCGTCGTGGGAGAACTCGTCGCCCGGGCACACGCGCGCATCGTCGCAGGTGTCGTAGAGGTCGGGAAGGCCGAAGGCGTGGGCGAGCTCGTGCGTGAACACCCCGATCTCGTTGAGCCCGGCCCCGGCGCAGCTCACGCTCGGCTGGATGATGTAATCGTCGACCCGTATGCGGTCGCCCGGCTCCCCACCGGTGCGCGGCGCCGAGGTCACGAAGCTCTCTCCCACGGCAGCCGTCAGCGACCAGCGGTGGGACCAGATCCGGTAGGGGCTGCCGGCCCCCCGGCACTCCCCTCCCTCCGTCGGGTGCAGCACCGCCACCACGTCGACGAAGCCGTCGTCGTCCCCGGAGTTCGGGACGCCGTCCGGACCGTCGTTGTCGTAGGCGCCCCAGTCGACACCCACCTGCCCGGCGACCAGCTCGTAGACGAAGTTGCCCGCTCCCCCGCCGCCGAGCGGCGCCGCGAAGAGCCCGCTACGCCCATCGGTGATCACGGAGTCGGTCGCGGAGATCCGGCTCCAATCCCCCACGTCCCCCACGAGGTCCAGCAGAGACCCGGAAACCTCGTCGTAGTAGTGGTCGATCGATCCGGGCTGTCCCGAGAAGTACGCGGAGGCGATCGTGGCGGGCAGGACGGGGGGTGACGGGTCGGAGTTGCTGTAGAGCCCGAGGAGGACCGGAACACGGAAGACCCCCTCGACGGGGCCGTCCCGGGGCCCGAGCGCCAGGGCCGCCCCCACGGCGGCCCCTCCCGGCTCCCGCGCGTCCGGGGCGGTCCGGAGCCGCAGCCGCGCCGAGCGCCCCCGAAAGAACTCGAAAGCGGCCGGATCGCGCCGCAGCTCCTCGTAGTACGAAGCAGGCGGCTGCGTGCCGTGCCGCCGACCGAGCAGCTCCACGTCCTGAGCGGCCGCGGGAGCGGAGGTCGTGGCGAGCAGGAGGGCGAGCGCGGGGGAGCGGAGGCGTGGCATCCGGAAGTCGTGGCGGGGATCGACCCCGGTCCTACACGTCACGGAAAAAGCCGGTTCCTGGCAGAGCCGAGCCGCACTCGCACGCCTCGCGGGCTCACGGGGAGCTCGCGCATCCGCGCGGCGGCGCCGCTCCCCGCGGGGCCGGCCCCTCGCCCCGGCCCGAGCACCCGCGATCTTCCTGCGCGAGGCACGCCGGGCTCGTGCGGAGGCTGCCCTAGCGCGCGAGGTCCTCGCCGCGGATGCCGAGCTCGGCGCCGACCACCCGCAGGCCGTCGATCACGTTCTGGATGTGCTCGCTCCGCTCCAGGCCGACGAGCTCGATGCCGCGGCTCACCTCCTCCCGGCTGACGCCGGCGGCGAAGGTCTTGTCCTTGAGCTTCTTGGTGACCGACTTCGGCTTCAGGTCGTCGATCCCCGTCGGCCGAACGAGACAGGCCGCGAAGACCAGCCCGGAGAGCTCGTCACAGGCGACCAGAACCCTGTCGAGCTCGCGCTCCGGCTCGACCCCCGTGAAGTCGGAGCGGTGGGCGAGGATCGCGTGAAGGACCTCTTCCGGGTAGCCGAGCGTCCGAAGGTGCTCGACCGCCACCAGCGGGTGCTGCTCGGGATGCTTCTCCCAGTCCAGATCGTGGAGCAGGCCGGCGAGCCCCCACGTCTCCTCGTCCTCACCTCGCATGCGCGCGTAGTGCCGGACCGCGGCCTCGACCGCGTACATGTGCTTTCTCAGGCCCTCGTTCTCGACCCACTCCTCGAGGAGGGCCACCGCATCGTCGCGATCGGGCATGTCTCGCTCATCCGTGCCAAGAGGTGCTCACGCTGGCCGTTCGGGAAGGAAGCTGAAGGCAAGGGCGCTAGCCTGCAATCTCGCCGCGCCCGGTCGAGGGCCTCGCCCCCCGCCCCGAGGGGGCCGTACCGCGGATCGGTAGCGCCTCACACGCGCGAGGAGGGGCAGAAGCGCGAGACGACGCATGCCTCGCAGCGCGGCTTCCTGGCATCGCACACGCGCCGGCCGTGCCAGATCAGGAGGTGCGAGAGGAGCGTCCAGCGCTCGGGGGGAAACAGCCCCATCAGATCGCGCTCGATCTTCTCGGGCGTCTTCTCCCCGGTGAAGCGCAGGAGCGTGGAGAGCCGCTTGACGTGGGTGTCCACGACGACGCCTTCGTCGATGCCGAAGGCGTTTCCGAGAATCACGTTCGCGGTCTTGCGGCCCACACCGGGCAGGGCGGCGAGCGCCTCCATGGAGGCCGGCACCTCACCGCCGTGCTCACCCGCGACGCCGCGCGCGAACCCGATGACGTTGCGCGCCTTGTTGCGGAAGAAGCCCGTGGTCCGGACGATCTCCTCGACGTCCTCCTGCGCGGCGCCCGCGAGCGCCTCCGCGTCGGGATACCGGTGGAAGAGCTCGGGCGTGACCATGTTCACGCGAACATCCGTGGTCTGCGCGGACAGGATCGTCGCGACCCCGAGCTGAAAGGCGCTCTCGAAGTCGAGCTCGCAGTGCGCGTCCGGGTACTCGTCCGAGAGCAGCTCGAATACCTCTGCGGCCCGCGCTCGCTTCGCCTTCATCGATTCCCTAGGCATGCCGCCTCATGCGACCGCGCGATCTCTCCGGGTCCCCCGGCGGACGCCTCACGTCGCCTTCCCGGCCTTCGAGGGCCGGCTCCGACCCGGACCGGTCGGCGTCACCCTCGTGAAGCGCAGGGCCGCGGGGGGTGGCGCCGCCGGATCCCTCACCGTCGCATCCCTCACCGTCGCATCCCTCACCGTCGCATCCGTCACCGTCGCATCCTCCACCGTCGCACCCTCCACCTGCCGGGCCAGCTCCGAGCCGTGCTCGCGCACGAGCGCGAAGAACCGCGCGAGCAGCTTCAGGACCTCTCCCGCCGTCCGCAAGGAGTACAGGGCGTCGAGCTCACCGCCCGGGAGGACGTTCGCGAAGTCCGCTCCGTCGCCCCGCACGTCGACGTCGAGCCACAGACCGGCCTCCGCGAGCGGCGCCTCCGGCAACGGGACCACGGCGAGCCCCGGGCGGTCGGGACGCATTCCCGTCGCGAGCATCACGTGCAGCCCCCCGGCCGCTCCGGCCGCCCAGAAGACCCCGTCGACCGACTCGGGCGCGGCGCCCTCCTCGGGGCGGGCCCAGAAGAGGTGCTGCGGGAGCTGCACGTAGCCGGACCCAGCCGGCGGGACGGGCTCCGCGCCGGGGGATCGCCCGACGAGGTCGCGAGCCGCCGCGGTCGTAAGCAGGTAGAGCGGACGACCCGCGCGCGCGAAGCGCACCGCGTGGTAGACGAGGGCGCCGAGCCGGTGCAGCGCACCGGGCGGCGTCTCGTCGGCGTGCAGCCCGCGGACGAAGGCCGCCACCGCTCCCAGCGTCACGAACTGACTGGGATCGCTCGGGTCGGCGCCCCGAGCCTCGGCTTCCTCGTCGATCCTCGCCGCCAGCGCTTCGGCGTCCTCGGCCCGGGGAAAGACGAGCTCGTACGGCGTCACCCGCGCGTAGGCGTCGTGGAGGGCCATGCGGGCGCCTACCCCCGCTCCCCGACGGGCTCCGCCGTTCCCTGCGACTCGAGGACGACCGGGCGCGAGGCGCCGAGCAGCCGTCTCGCGTCCTCCCACCACCCCCGCCGTCGGACCAGGACGAGCTCCACGGACGCGTCGAGCCCCTCGACCCACACGAAGTGCACGTCTCCCAGCTCCGCCGGCCGGCTCAACCGGTAGCGTTCCCCCCGCCAGGAGAGCTCCAGGTGACCAGCGGCCTCGAAGTCGGGCGCACGCCACACCTGCTCCACGTAGTACTCGCCCTCCACCTCGAAGACGCCGCCTCCGAGGTCCTCGCCGTGCTGGTAGTACCAGGGGTCGAAGGGCTCACCCTCGTGGCGCTTGAACGACTCGTCCGCGGCGTAGTCGACGCCCTCGAGCGCATCGTCGCCGGCGAGCGACTCGAGGTGGTGGCGAAGCTCGTGCGTCAGCGTCTCCCAGATCTCGCCCTCCCAGTCGAAGTCGGGGTTCCGCCGCGACAGGGCCCGAAACGAGCCCCAGTACAGCGCGATCACGGAGCGCGTCGTCTCCGGGCTGCCGTAGTCCGACAGGTGCTCCTCGGTCAGGCACTCGCCGAGGGTGTAGATGCCCGGCAAGGTCGGGTGCGCCGGCGCCTCCCGGCTCACGGTGAGGCCGTCGATGCCCTCCAGGTACTCGTGCGGGATCTCCTCGAACGCGCGGCGCGCGGCCCTCTCGAAGGCGGCGAACTTCACCGCTCGTCAGTCACCCGACGGCGCCGCCGCGCGCGCCTGCACGGCGCGGGCCAGGCGCTTGTTGAGCGCGAGGAGCACCGCGAGCACCACGGCGAACTGGATCAGCACCGAGCCCACGTTGTAGGGGCTGAACGGCGTCCAGGTCGCGACGAAGTCCTCCCCCTGCGCGCTCCACAGCCACCAGACGGCCAGGACCACCGCCTCCACCGCGACGAGCCGGATCGCCCAGTCCCACCACGCACCGATGCGGATGTCGGAGCCCTCCTGGTTGATGAAGGTCTCTCTCCATCTCGTGACCCCGTAGCGCAGGACGGCGAAGGCGAAGAGGAAGCCCGACACCATCAGCCCCACGCCCCAGACCCAGTCCTGGTTCTGGAAGATGCCCAGCTTCAGCGCGCTGGGGATCCCGAACAGCAGACCCGCGCTTCCCACGATCGCGATGGCGCGCCCCCGCGTGAGGCCCAGATCCATGAGGATCCGGCTGGCGAGCTCGATCATCGACACGAGGCTCGTCCACGCCGCGAAGACGAGCGCCAGGAAGAAGAGCCCCTGGAAGAGGCGCCCGCCCGGGATCTCCTGGAAGAGCTGCGGCACCCAGATGAAGGTCAACCCTTCGTTGCCGGCCCCGACGATCTCGGCAGCGGCCTGCGGCATCGTGGAAAAGACCGTGCACAGAACCATGATGCCCGCGAGCAACGACATCGAGTTGTTGCCGAAGCCGATCACGAACGCGTTGAGCGCCGTGTCCTCGTTCTGGCGCATGTAGATCGCGTACGTGAGCACCAGGCCCCATCCCGCGCCCGTGTCCCACGCGTTCTGCGTGAGCGCCTGGATCCAGATCTCGTAGCTCGCCAGGGCCGACCAGTCGGGCGTGAAGAGGAAGGCGAGCCCGTCGGCCGCTCCCGGGAGCGTCAGCGCCCGCATCGCCAGCACGATGACCAGCACGATCAGGCTCGGGATGAGGATCTTGGCGGCCGTCTCGATCCCGCGGACGCCGCGCGACACGACGAACACGCCCATCCCCATCGCGACCGCGTGCGTCAGGACGGCGCCCGGGGTGGATTGGAAGCCGTCCCAGAAGGCGCTCGGGGTCGCTCCCGGCACCTCGCCGGTCACCGTGCCCACGAAGAACCGGATGGTCCATCCCATCACGACCGAGTAGTAGAACATGATCGCGGTCGCGACGAAGGCGATCCAGGCGCCCATCCAGGCGAACCCGGGGCCCAGCGTCCGCACGAAGGCGCCGATCGCGCCCGAGCGAGTCCCCTTGCCCATGCCGAACTCGAGGACGAGGAGGGGCACGGACCAGGCGAGGAGGAAGACGACCCAGGCCACCAGGAACGACCCGCCGCCGTTGCTGGCGGCGATGCGGGGGAACCGCCAGATGTTGCCGGTGCCGACGGCCATCCCGAGCATGGCCAGGAGCATGCCCCAACGCGAGCTGAAGACTTCGGACTTCGACGCCACGGGGCCGTCCCCCTATTCGAAGATGTAGGCGATCGCCTGCGCCGCCTGCTCGAGGGTCTCGACCGTGAGCGTCGCCAGCGCGTCGAGCTCCTTGAGCGCGTGGATGTGCTCCTCGGCGCGCACGAGCACGAGCGGAAGACCCGCCGCGACGGCCGCTCCGGCGTCGGCCGCCGTGTTCCACTGCCTGTACTTGGGCCCGAAGTACGCAATGCACAGCTCGGCGCGCTGCATGAGGACTCGTGTCCGGAGCGTGTTCACGCGAGCGCCCACGAGGTCCCGGTAGCGGGGGCCCGGCTGCTCTCCCAGGATGTCTTCGCCCACCGAGTCCGAGCGGTCGTGCGCCTCCTGCGGGCCGACGACCTCGGCGTCCACGCCGGCGTCCCGAAGGAGCCGCCTCAGCTCGGCCCGCCACTCGGAGTGGATCTCACCGGCGGCGTAGACGACGAGGTCGGTCACCGGCGCCCCGGCCGTCGCGCCGTCGCGCGGCTCCCGATCACGCGAGGTGCTCACGAATCCAGGCCACCACGTGATCCACGCCCACCCGGACCTGCTCCAGGGAGTCGCGATCCCGCACCGTGACCGTGCCGTCCTCTCCCGTCTGCCCGTCCACGGTGACGCACCACGGTGTGCCGATCTCGTCCTGCCGTCGGTAGCGGCGACCGATGGCCCCGGACTGGTCGTAGAAGGAAGGGATCGACGCCGCCCGCAGCGCCGCGCTCAGCCTCTCCGCCGTCTCCGGCATCCCGTCCTTCTTGACCAGCGGGAAGACCGCCACCTTGATCGGAGCCAGAGCCGGGCTCAGGCCGAGCACGACGCGCGCCTCTCCTTCGACCTCCTCCTCGCGGTACGCGTCCGCGAGCACGACGAGCATCGTCCGGTCGACCCCCATCGAGGTCTCGACGACGTAGGGCACGAAGCGCTCGTTGGTGGGAGCGTCGATGTACTCCAGCCGCTTGCCGGAGTACTCCTGGTGCCGGACGAGGTCGAAGTCGGTGCGGTTGTGGATCCCCTCGAACTCCTTCCAGCCGAAGGGAAACTCGTACTCGATGTCGTACGCGTGCTTGGCGTAGTGCGCGAGCTCATCGCTTCCGTGCGCGTGGAACCGCAGCTTGCTCTCGTCGATGCCGAGATCCACGTGCCATTGCATGCGGATCTCCTTCCAGCGCTCGAGCCACTCCTCGTCGTCGCCCGGCTTGACGAAGAACTGCATCTCGGCCTGCTCGAACTCACGCGTCCGGAAGATGAAGTTCCCGGGCGTGATCTCGTTTCGGAACGCCTTGCCGATCTGGGCGATCCCGAACGGGACCCTCTGCCGCGCGGCCCCCTGCACGTTGAGGAAGTTCACGTAGATGCCCTGGGCCGTCTCCGGCCGGATGTACACCGTCGCGCTCGAGTCCTCCACCGGTCCCATGAAGGTCTTGAACATGAGGTTGAACATCCGCGGCTCCGTGAACGAGTCCCGGGTGCCGCACGTCGGGCACTGACCTGCCTCGATCTCGGGGAGATCCGCCCGGAAGCGGCGGTGGCAGCTCGTGCACTCGACGAGGGGGTCGGTGAAGCCCTCGACGTGGCCCGAGGCTTCCCAGACCCTCGGATGCATCAGGATCGACGCGTCCAGACCCTCGATGTCGTCGCGCTGATGGACCATCGCCGACCACCACCGATCCTTGATGTTCCGCTTGAGCTCGACGCCGAGGGGCCCGTAATCCCAGACCGATCCGGTCCCGCCGTAGATCTCGGACGACTGGAAGACGTACCCCCGCCGCTTGGTGAGCGAGACGAGCTTGTCCATCAGGTCGGCATTCGCCATGAAGCCTTGGATTCCCAGGGGTTTCGGGGGGTCGGCCAGGAGGGGCGAAAGGTACCCGGGGGCTCGAAGTCGATCAACGGCCTCCGCGGGGTCGGCTCGCCACGCCGGCGGGCCGAACTCGGAGCGCCCATGGGGGTAGGAGCGGAGCCGAAGGTACGGCGACCCTCCCCCTCCACCCCAGCCACCGGCACGAGGACGATGATCACATTCACCGACCGGGCGCGTGACATGGTCCAGTCCTTCCTGGGCGACGGGGAGGCGCAGGCGCTTCGAATCACCATGAGCGGCCCCCCGAC
>JBFFWJ010000079.1:0-10081 GCA_041570315.1 Longimicrobiales bacterium
CCTCGTGGCCGGTCGCGGCCGCGCGCTGAAGGAGCGCCTCATCGGCGCGTTGCTCTTCGCCTGCGCGGCGGCGTCGACCCTGGTCACCGTCGGGGTGGTGGCGGTCCTCCTGCGCGAGTCGATCGGGTTCTTCGCGGAGGTCTCGATCGTCGACTTCCTGACCGACACGCGCTGGGAGCCGATGTTCCAGGAGCAGCACTTCGGCGTCCTCCCTCTGCTCAGCGGGTCCCTCATGGTGGCCGGCGGCGCAGCGCTGCTCGCGCTCCCCGTGGGCCTCCTGACCGCGATCTTCCTGAGCGAGTACGCGAACCCCCGCCTGCGCAGGATCCTCAAGCCGATCCTCGAGATCCTCGCGGGGATTCCCACGGTGGTCTACGGCTACTTCGCGCTGACCTTCGTGACGCCGGCGCTGCGGATCGTCTTTCCCGGAACGGAGATCTTCAACGCGGCGTCCGCGAGCATCGTGGTCGGGATCATGATCATCCCCACCGTGTCGTCGCTGTCGGAGGACGCGCTGCGCGCCGTGCCGGCCTCCCTTCGCGAGGGGGCGTACGGCCTCGGCGCGACGAAGCTGGAGGTCTCCACCCGGGTCGTCGTGCCCGCCGCGCTCTCCGGTATCGTCGCCTCGTTCATTCTGGCGATCTCCCGCGCGATCGGTGAGACCATGGCCGTGACGATCGCCGCCGGAAACCTGCCGAACCTGACGCTGAACCCGCTGGAGTCCATCCAGACGATGACGGCGTACATCGTACAGGCGAGCCTGGGAGACACCCCGCAGGGCACGCTCGCCTACCGCACCCTCTTCGCGGTCGGGATGACCCTCTTCCTCATCACCCTGGCGATGAACGTCCTCAGCCCGTGGGTCCTGGCCCGCTTCCGGGAGGAGTACGAGTGAGCCGCGGAAGGAGCGGGGGGCTGACCGGCTCGACGGGTGACCGCCGGCGCGCCTTCGGCACCGTCTTCGCAGCGCTCTGCGCCGCCGCCACCCTCGTGGGCGTGTCGGCGCTGGCCGTGCTGCTCGTCGACGTGCTCCGCGACGGCCTTCCCGCACTCGACGGCGACTTCCTCACCAGCTTCGCGTCTCGCTTTCCCGAGCGCGCGGGGGTCAGGGCGGCGCTGGCCGGGTCCATCTGGATCCTCGTGCTGACCGCGCTGATCTCCTTTCCGCTCTCCGTCGCCTCGGCGATCTACCTCGAGGAGTACGCGCCCCGGGGCTGGATCACCAAGACGATCCAGACCAACATCGCCAACCTCGCGGGCGTGCCGTCGATCGTGTACGGCATCCTCGGGCTCGCGCTGTTCGTGCGGGCCCTGAACCTCGACCGCAGCGTGATCTCCGGGGCGCTGACCCTCTCGCTCCTCATCATGCCGGTCATCATCATGGCCTCTCAGGAGGCGATTCGCGCCGTGCCCAACACCATCCGCGAGGCCGCCTACGGGCTCGGGGCGACGCGCTGGCAGGTCGTGCGCGGCCAGGTGCTGCCGATGGCGCTTCCGGGGATCCTCACGGGGACCATTCTCGCCCTGTCCCGCGCCGTCGGTGAGACCGCGCCGCTGATCATGGTGGGCGCGGTCGGCTTCGTGGCCTTCACCCCCAAGGGGCTGAGCGACCCGTTCACGGTGCTGCCCCTGCAGATCTACAATTGGGTGTCGCGGCCCCAGGACGAGTTCCGCGAGCTCGCGGCCGCCGGCATCATCGTGCTGCTCGCGGTGTTGCTGACCATGAACGCCGTCGCGATCGTCGTGCGCAACCGCTATCAAGCCCGGGACTAGTGGCCCATGGCGACCATCTACGACATCGAGCTGGGAGATGGGCAGCCGGCCCTGGCAGCCGAAGGCGTCTCGATCTTCTACGGCAGCAAGTGCGCCGTCGACGACGTGTCGCTCAGCGTGCCCTCCAATCGGGTCGTGGCGCTCATCGGTCCCTCCGGCTGCGGCAAGAGCACGCTGCTGAGGTGCTTCAACCGGATGAACGACCTGATCCCGACGGCGCGCGTGGACGGCACGGTGCGGTTCCACGGGCAGGACCTCTACGGCGACGAGGTCGACCCGGTCGAGGTGCGACGCCGGATCGGCATGGTGTTCCAGAAGCCCAATCCCTTCCCGAAGTCGATCTACGACAACGTGGCGTTCGGCCCCCGGGTGAACGGGTTCCGCGGCGATCTCGGGGAGCTGGTCGAGGAGTCGCTGCGGCAGGCCGCGCTCTGGGACGAGGTCAGCGACCGCCTTCACGACTCGGCGTACGCGCTTTCGGGAGGTCAGCAGCAGCGGCTGTGCATCGCGCGTACGCTGGCCGTCCGGCCCGAGATCGTCCTGATGGACGAGCCCGCGTCCGCGCTCGACCCCCTGGCGACGCAGCGTATCGAGGAGCTCATCTACGAGCTCAAGAAGGAGTACACGATCGTGATCGTGACGCACAACATGCAGCAGGCGGCTCGCATCTCGGACTACACCGCCTTCCTCTACATGGGGAGTCTCGTCGAGTACGGGCCCACGGAGACGATCTTCACCAATCCTCGAGAGGAGCGCACCGAGGCGTACGTGACGGGGAGGTTCGGATGACCGAGGAACAGCGCCCTCGTCGGCATTTCCATGAGGAGCTGGATACCCTGCAGGAGCGGCTGTTGGAGATGGCCGGGATCGTCGAGCGGCTCATCAAGGACGCGGCCGATGCCGTGCTGCGGCGGGACCCGAGCCTCACGCAGGACATCAGCGAGACCGATGACCGGGTGGACGAGCTGGAGGTGGAGATCGACGAGCGCGTGATCGAGCTCCTCGCCCTGCAGCAGCCCATGGCCAAGGACCTGCGTCAGATCATCACCACGAACAAGATCTCGAACGATCTGGAGCGGATGGGCGACCACGCGGTCAACATCGCCAAAGCGGCGCAGCGGATGACGCAGGCCCCGCCCCTGCCCGAGATTCGCGAGCTGGAGGAGATGGCGGGGATCGCCCAGGGCATGGTCGCGGACTCCCTCGCCGCCTATGTCTCGCGCAATCCCGGGACGGCGCGGATGGTCTGCATCACCGACGACAAGGTCGACGACCTCCGGCGCTCCATGTACCGCATCCTGGTGACGCACATGCTCGAGGACCCCAAGCGCATCAGCGGCGCCCTCGAGCTCCTGCTCGTCTCACAGAACCTGGAGCGCATCGCGGACCTCGCGACCAACATCTCCGAGGACGTGGTCTTCCTGGTGGAGGGACGAACGATCAAGCACGGTGCGGAGATCCAGGACGCGTAGGTTCGCCGCCGGGCCGCGCGGGCCGCATAGCTCCTTATGCGACTTGGCGTTGCGAAGCGGGCACATCGCGTCGTAGCCTGTCGCGCATGACCGCTGACATGCAGGAGGCCGTGGAGGCGCTGCTCGACGAGGTCGGTGTCGAGACCCAGCCCCAGAGCCTCTTCGACGCAACGAGCCTTCGAGGCCAGATCGCGATCGTCACCGGGGGCTCCAGCGGAATCGGGCGGGCCGTCGTGCTCGAGCTGGCCCGGTGCGGCGCGCACATCGCGTTCTGCTTTCTGGATTCGGGGGCCCGGGCGCGCGTCGACGCGCAGAGGGTCGCCCGCGAGCTCCGGGAGATGGAGGCTCGCGTCTACTTCCGCTCGTGCGACGTGCGCGAGTCCCGGGACGTGAAGGCGTTCGTCGCCGAGGTCCAGGAGAGCCTCGGCGGCGTCCAGATCCTGGTGAACAACGCCGGCATCGGCGCCGACGGGGCCCTGTGGCGGCTCGAGGACCACGAGTGGGAGGCGGTGCTGAGGACCAACCTGGACGGGGCCTTCTTCTTCACCCGGGCCGTGGCGCCCTTCCTGCGGGCGCAGGAGTACGGCAAGATCGTCAACGTCACATCGGTCCACGGCCTGCGCTCCGAGTTCGGGATCGCGAACTACGCGGCGTCGAAGGCCGGCCTCATCGGGCTCACCCGCAGCTCCGCCGTGGAGCTCGGACCCCGGAACGTCAACGTCAACGCGGTGGCGCCGGGCTACATTCGCACCACCCAGCTCACCGACAGCGTCGCCCCGGAGATCCTCGACCGGGCGCGCGAGCGGGCGGCGCTCGGCCGTCTGGGCGATCCCCAGGACGTCGCGAGCGTCGTCCTCTTCCTGTGCTCCGAAGCGGCGCGCCACATCACGGGGGCGGTCATTCCCGTGGACGGAGGCTACCTGCTCTAGACCATGAAACTGCTCAGACGGGTCGTGGCGCTGATCGACGGGCTCAACGACCGGATCGGTGTGGTCATCCGCTGGATGGCGCTCGTCATGGTGCTCATCGGGGCGATCGGCGCCGTGCTGCGGTACTTCTCGCGCGGCCTGGGTCTCGCCTTGAACCTGACGCCCGCCATCGAGGCGCAGTGGTACCTCTTCAGCGTCATCTTCCTGATGGGGGCCGCGTACGGGCTGCACCACGACGTGCACGTGCGGGTCGACGTCATGTACGAGCGCCTGAGCCCGAAGGCGAGGGCCTGGATCGACCTGCTGGGGAGCGTGCTGTTCCTGATCCCCTTCTCGATCCTGATGCTCTACGTGTCCTATCCGGCGGTCCGGGCGTCGTTTCAGGTGCGGGAAGCCTCGCCGGATCCGGGGGGCCTCCCCCGGTACCCGATCAAGGCGTTGATCATCGTCTCCTTCGTGCTCCTGCTGATGCAGGGGCTGAGCCAGATCGTGAGGCAGATCGACGTCATCCGCGGGGCGGCCGACGAGGAGTTCGAGGCGGAGCCGGAGGTGCACCTGTGAGCCTGTGGGGCCCTGCGATGTTCTTCGCCGTCCTGGCGATGATCTTCACCGGCTATCCGGTCGCCTTCGCGCTGGGCGGGACGGCGCTGATCTTCGCGCTGATCGGATCGGCGCTCGACGTCTTCCCGATCGCGCTCCTGAACGCCCTCCCCGAGCGCACGTTCGGGACGATGTCGAACTTCACGCTCCTGGCCGTCCCCTTCTTCATCTTCATGGGCACGGTCCTCGAGAAGAGCAAGCTCGCCGAGCAGCTCCTGGAGACGATCGGCGTGCTCTTCGGCCGCTTCCGCGGAGGCCTCGCGATCGGGGTGATCTTCGTCGGGGCGCTGCTCGCCGCGGCGACCGGGGTCGTGGGTGCGAGCGTCACCGCGATGGGCCTGATCTCGCTGCCGGTCATGCTGCGCAACGGCTACAAGGAGGAGATCAGCCTGGGCGTGATCTCCGCCTCCGGGACGCTCGGCCAGATCATCCCGCCGTCGATCGTGCTGATCGTCCTGGGAGACCAGATGGGGGTGAGCGTGGGCGACCTGTTCCGGTCGGCGCTGCTGCCCGGGCTGGCGCTCACCGGAGCATACGCCGTCTACGTGGCGGTTCTGGCGTTCTTCCGGCGCGACGTCGCCCCGGCGATGCCGGAGGAGTCCCGCGTCTCGGGCCTCGAGCTCTTCCGCCGCGTCGTCATCTCCCTGATGCCGCCGCTGATCCTGATCGTGGTGGTGCTGGGCAGCATCTTCGCGGGTGTCGCCACGCCGACCGAGGCGGGCGCCCTGGGGGCGGTGGGGGCCATGGCGCTCGCCGCGGCCAACCGCTCGCTCTCGCTCGACGCCCTGAAGCAGGCGATGGAGGACACGAGCCGGCTCACGATCATGGTCGTCTTCCTCCTCATCGGATCGACCGCCTTCGCGCTCGTGTTCCGGGGCTTCGACGGCGACATCTGGATCGAGAGCACCCTCACCGGCATCCCCGGCGGGGCGCTCGGCTTCCTGATCGTCGTGAACCTCGTCGTCTTCGTGCTCGGCTTCTTCATCGACTTCTTCGAGATCGCGTTCATCATCGTCCCGCTGATCGTGCCGCCGGCGGTCTTGCTGGGCGTCGACCTCACCTGGCTGGGCATCGTGCTCGCGGTCAACATCCAGACCTCGTTCCTCACGCCGCCGTTCGGGTTCAGCCTCTTCTACCTGCGGGGCGTCACGCCCACCAGCATCTCGACGACGGCGATCTACCGGGGTGTGGTCCCCTTCATCGCCATCCAGCTCACGGTGCTCGCGGTCCTGATCTGGATGGCCGTGCCGAGGTAGCCCCGACGCGGGGCCGCCGGGAAGATCCCTCCCCGGCGGACGATTTCAGGAGCCCACGCGGAGCGTGAACGCCCCCGTGGAGTCCGGGTCGAGCGCGCTGACGATGATCCGGTAGACCCCGGTCTCGGGCAGGGTCGTCGAGATGCGGGAGTGAAGCTCTCCCCCGAAGTCGTCGTTCTCGAGCGGCACCACCAGCCCGGGACCCGCCAGGTAGAGGTAGGTGTCGAAGTCCTCCGAGACGAGATCGATCGTAACCTCCTGGCCGGCCTCGCCCTGCAGGGCCCATGCCTGGCCCTTGCGGCCATCGACGACGATGGGGTCCTCGAAGCCGAGCCGTCCCTCGACGGTCTGGCCGGGCTCGATCCGGCGCCCGTCCGTGGGAAGCGCGCCGAGGTCGACGGGCTCGGTGACGCGAATCGTGTACGCACCCGTCGCGCCGGGCTCGATCGAGCTGGCCACGACCGTGTAGGGTCCGTCCGCGGGCAGGACCAGGTCGATCTGGGCGTCGAGGTCGCCTGCGCTGTCGTCGTCGGACACCGCGCCGTCCAGACCGGGTCCGACGACGTACAGGTACGCGTCGAAGGCGTCGGACTCCATCACGATGGACACGGCCTCACCGGCGCTTCCCGACAGGAGCCAGGCCTCCGCCGGGCGGCCTTCCTCGACGGTCGGGGCGAAGGCGCTCATCTGGCTGAGCTCGACCGAGCCCATGGCGAGCGTCCGGTCCTGCGTGGGGAGCTCGGCGAGCCGCGAGGGGTCGGCCTCACCGCAGCCGTAGCCCGGCACGGCGGTCGGACGGTCCGACACGAGCAGCGTGTAGGTGCCCGACTCCCGCCTTCCGAGCGAGCTGGCGACCACCCGGTAGGTCCCGTCCTCGAGGAGGGTCACGGAGAGACGGGCGTTGCAGCCGCCTCCGCCGTCGTCGTCGGACAGGGTCTCGCCGAACCCGGGGCCGACGAGGTAGAGCATCGCGTCGAAGTCGCTGGAGACCAGGTCGATGGTCACCTCCTCGCCCGCCCGGCCTTCCAGCTCCCACGCCTCGAGGTAGGTGTCCTGGATCGAGACGTGGTCGGAGGTCGACAGCGCGCCCCGATGCTCGCCTCCGAGCTCCAGCGTGCGCCCGTCGACGGGCAGCAGCCAGAGCACGGAGGGGCTCTGCGCGGCCGTGCACACCGGCAGTGCGAGGGCGATCGGGAGCCACGCGTGGGTGCGGACGAAGGAACCGATGAGCGACAAGGGAGCGCTCCGGGACGGAGGAACGGGCGAGCGCTCAAAGATCCACGTCTCCGGGCGCAGGTCAAAGGGCCCGGGAGCCTCCGATCAGCGGGCGCCGGGGCTCGACGGCCGGGCACCGGCATACGAGGTTGGCAGGGACGGTGGCTCGTGTGGCGCCCCGACGGCGCTGCGCGCACGAACGCGGCAGGAGGGGGCGGAGTCGATGGCGAGTCCGGAGCGCACGTGCGGGTGACGGCGGCGTGGACCGGGGGGCGGCGCGCGCTCGCGAGGGACCCGGTCTTCGGCCCCTGGGTCGAGCGCGTCGGCACGATCCGACTGCCGGTCTGGACCCTGGACCCGTTCGCGTACCTCGCGCGCGCCATCTGCTACCAGCAGCTCGCGGCGGCCGCCGCGGGGACGATCCACGGGCGCTTCGTCGAGGCTCTCGACGGCCAGGTCACGCCGGACCGAGTCCTCGCCACCGCCGAGGACCTCCTGCGCGGCGCCGGGCTCTCGCGGAACAAGCTCGCGGCCATTCGGGATCTGGCCGAGAAGGTGCGGTCGGGCGAAGTCGAAGTGGACGGCCTCGAGGACCAGCCCGACGAGGAGGTCGTGCGCCGGCTCGTGCGCGTGCGGGGGATCGGAGAGTGGACGGCCCACATGTACCTCATGTTCAAGCTGCGGCGGCCCGACGTGTGGCCCGTAGGCGATCTCGGCGTCCGGGCGGGCTTCGCGAAGATCCACGGCATGTCGGAGATGCCGAGCCACAAGGAGTTGCAGCCGCTCGGAGATCCCCACCGCCCCTGGCGCAGCGCGGCCGCCTTCTACTGCTGGCGTGCGCTGGAAACGGACTCGCCGTGACGCGTCGAACGCTCGCCCTGACCGATCCGCTCTACGACTACCTGGTCGAGGTCTCGGTGCGGGAGGACGACATCCTGGCACGCCTGCGCCGGGAGACCGGCCGGCTGGAGCAGGCCCGCATGCAGATCAGCCCGGAGCAGGGCCAGTTCATGCGGATGCTCGTGCGCGTCATGGACGCCAGGAGGGTGCTGGAGCTCGGCACCTTCACCGGCTACAGCACCCTCTGCCTCGCGGCGGGCCTGCCTGCCGACGGCGAGGTCATCACCTGCGACGTCGACGACGAGTGGCCCTCGCTGGGCAGGCGCTACTGGGCCGAGGCGGGGCTCGCGGACCGGATCGAGTCGCGCCTGGGCGAGGCGAGCGCGCTTCTGGACGAGCTCCTCGCGCATGGCCGGGTCGCCTCGTTCGACTTCGTGTTCATCGACGCCGACAAGTCGCGGCTCGGGGAATACTACGAGAAGAGCCTCGAGCTCGTGCGCGTGGGTGGCCTGATCGCGGTCGACAACACGCTCTGGTCGGGCAGGGTGATCGACGCGAGCGTGCGTGATCCGGCCACCGAGGCCATTCGGGAGCTCAACCTGAGGGTGCGCGACGACCTCCGGGTGGACATCAGCCTCGTCCCGATCGGGGACGGGCTCACGCTGCTCAGGAAGCGATGAGCCGTCGGCCGGCCGAGGCGCCGTCGGACAGCGGGGCGGACCGCGACGGGCGCGCGGGAGCCGGGCCGCGACTCGTGTGGGACCCGAGCTACGAGGTCGACCTCGGCCCCCACGTCTTCGTGACGGCGAAGTACCGGTTGACCCGGGCGCGGCTGGTCGCCGATGGAACGGTCGCGGGGGACGGCTTCGTCCGGCCCGAGCCCGCGACGCGCGCGCAGCTCGCGCTCGTCCACACCGAAGCCTACCTGCGCAAGATCGAAGAGGGCTCCTTCACCGTCGCCGAGCTCCGCCGGCTCGAGGTCCCGTTCTCGGAGGAGGGGCGGGATGCGATGGCGCTGTCGTGCGGGGGGACGCTGGCGACCTGCCGTCACGCCCTCGACGACGGTGTCGCCGGGCACCTGGGCGGAGGCTTCCACCACGCGTTCGCCGGGCACGGTGAGGGCTTCTGTCTCCTCAACGACGTCGCCGTGGCGATCCGCTCCCTCATGGTCGAGGGGACCATCGAGCGGGCGGCGGTCATCGACCTCGATGTCCATCACGGCAACGGCACGGCGTCGATCTTCGCGGACGACGACGCGGTGTTCACCTTCTCGATGCACCAGCAGAACAACTACCCCGCGGACAAGCCGCCTTCCGACCTGGACGTCGGCCTGCCCGACGGCGTCGGGGACGACGAGTACCTCCGTCTGCTGGAAGACGCGCTTCCGGGGGTCCTCGACGCGAGTCGGCCCGATCTCGTCGTGTACCTGGCCGGAGCCGATCCCTACCGGGAGGACCAGCTCGGCGGGCTGCGGCTGAGCAAGGAGGGCCTGCGTCGGCGCGACCGCACCGTGCTCCGGAGCGCCCGGGAGAGGGGCGTGCCGACCGGCGTGGTGTTGGCGGGCGGCTATGCCGTGCGCCTCGAGGACACGGTGGCGATTCACGCCGCCACGATGGAGGAGGTCGTCGCGCCCGGCGGCTGAGTCTCGCCGGCTCGAAAACGCGCTTAGATTTCGATTCCGATGAGCCTCTCGAGCGCGCACCCGGTATCCACGGCCGATCAGGTCCGAGCCGCGTACGCGGAGGGAGCGCGGGCGACGGTCGTCGCGCTCGTCGTCAGCGCCTCCCTCGCGACGCTGAAGATCGCGGCCGGCATCCTCGGGAACTCCTACGCCCTGCTGGCCGACGGCGTGGAGTCCGTGCTGGACCTCCTGAGCGGCCTCCTCGTGCTGGGTGGGCTCAGGGTCAGCGTGACCGAGCCGAGCGCGGCCTACCCGTACGGGAGGGGCAAGGCCGAGCCGCTCGCGGCGCTCGTCGTCGCGACGATCCTGATCCTC
>JBFFWJ010000080.1:0-10046 GCA_041570315.1 Longimicrobiales bacterium
GGACGAAGGGCCGAGCCGGGGCGGCGACGCCGAGAGCGGGACCTCGACGCCCGGCGGCGGCGAGGCGGCGGCCCACGTCGAGGACGGAGCGCCGCCCGGTGGGGTCGACGAGCCCGCGACGGGCGGACCCGGTGCCTCCCCCGGGCGCGGGGCGAGCGGACCCGTCGTCTCGGACGAGCGCAGGACGGGCCGACCCGGTGCCTCGGGGCAGCCCGCGCCCGGGGAGCCCTCCGCCTCGGGCGAGCCCGCGCCCGGCGAGCCCTCCGCCTCCGCGAGCGCACCGCGGGCCGATGAGACGCCCGATCCGGCCGACGAGCGGATGATCCGGGCGCGCGAGCTGGTCGAGCTCGGTCGGGCCCAGGAGGCCGTCGACCTCTACCTGGAGCTGCTCGCCTCCGATCCGGATCACCTCAAGGCGCATCACAACCTGGGCGTCCTGCTCGACGAGCTGAAGCGGCACGACCTCGCGGCGTCGCACTTCGCCGAGGCCGAGCGCATCGACCCGGAGAACGTCGAGGTGCTCATGAACTACGGCTCCAACCTGACGGCTCTCTCCCGATGGGAGGAGGCCGACCAGGTCTTGCGCCGGGCGGTGCGGCTGGGGCCCGAGGACCCGGCCGTCGCGCTTGCGGTGGGTCTGCTGTCCTTCCGTCGAAGCCGCTACGACCACGCCGAGGAGGACCTCGGCCGGGCCTGCGCCCTCGACCCGGACAACGGCCTGGCCTTCTACTACCGCGGAGAGGCGCTCAACCGGCTCGGCCGCTTCGACGAAGCGGAGGCGGAGCTGGAGCGGGCAGCCCAGCTCCTCCCCTCCGATCCCCGCCCCTTCTACACGCTGGGCCACCTGCTCGACCGCAAGAACCTGAACAGGCAGGCTGCGGAGATGTTTCGGAGGGCCCGCGAGCTCCAGGCGACGGACGGCACGTGATCCGGGTCGTCGAGGGAGACCTGGCCGCTCAGCAGGTCACGGCCGTCGTGCGTCCGATCCGCTCGGATCTGGCCCCCGTGAACGCGCTTTCCCGGGACCTGGCTGCCGCGGCGGGTCCGAAGCTCGGCGAGCGGCTGGAGAGCGTCGGCTCGATACCGGTCGGCGGCGCGGTGATCACGCCGGCCGGTGATCTGCCGGCGGACTTCGTCATCCACGTGGTGGTGATGTCGGAAGACGAGCCGCAGACTCCGACCTCGGCGCGCCGGGCGCTCCGCAACGGGCTGGCACGCGCGGCCGATTGGGCGCTCGACTCGCTGGCCGTGCCGCCGCTGGGGCTGGGCGTCGGCACGCTCGACGCGGAGGAAGCCGCTCGCTCGCTCGTCGAGACCCTGTTCGACCACCTCGACGAGGGCCGTCCGCCGCTCGCGCTCACGATCGTGGTCGGCTCCGAGTACGAGGCAGGTTTGTTCGGACGCATCGTCGAAGACGTCTCCCGGGAGCGGGCTCGCGACTGATCGGAAGCCGTCGCGCGCTCCGCACGTTTCTGTTGGATTCTCGCGCAGGCGTTGACGACATTGGACGGAGGCGGCTCGATCGTTCCCCGAGCGCACGGAACCGTCGGGCCAGCGTGGAGCGCTGGTGGGCACGGCGACCGCGCCGCCCGCTCGTGAGCCCGGGGAAGCGCTGGGGGGCGCACCCATCCGTACGACCCCTGAACGCCCGGCCCGGCCGGACCCCACGGAGGAGACACGGACATGGCGAGAGCGACGTCGCGCGGGCCGCGCCACCGGCACGCCGCCGCGGGCGCACTTCACCTGCGGCTTCGCGTCGTGGGAGGCGGCGATGCGGCGACCGGCTAGGAGAGCGGTGCGGGCGACCATCGTGCTCGTCTGGATCGGCATGGTCGGCTGGCAGGCGCGCGAGGAGTACTTCCAGCCGGAGCTGACACGGCTTACGGAGGCGGCTCGAGCGCTGGCGCCCGGGATCAACTTCTACACGCTGTCGATGGGCGGTCGGACCGTCGGCCAGGCGACCTCCCGCCTGGATACGCTTCCCGACGGATTCGAGCTCGAGGACCTGATGAGCCTGGAGTTGCCGGCCCTCGGCCAGACCGGCGTCGCCGTCGCCCGCACCCGCGTCAAGCTGAGCCCGGCGCTGGAGATGGAGTCCTTCGGCTTCACGCTGGACAGCGAGGTGGGCCGCTTCGAGGCCAGCGGAGAGCTGCGCCCGGACACGACCCTCGACGTGCGCATCGTCTCGGCCGGGAGCGAGCAGACGCTTTCGTTCCGGCTCCCGCATCCGCCGATCATGTCCAACGTCGTGCCGATCCGCGTCGCCATGGGGCGGGGCCTCGAGGTCGGTGAGACCGTTCGTCTCCCGGTCTTCGACCCGACGAGCCTCGGCACGCGGACGGTCGAGGTGAACATCCTCGAGCACGACACCCTGTTCGTGACCGATTCGGCCGCGCTCGGCGCGGACGGCCGCTGGACGCCGGCGCGCACGGACACCGTGCCCGCCTGGAAGATCGCCGAGGTCTTCGGAGGCGCCCGGGTCGAGAGCTGGGTGGACGAGGACGGCCGGGTGATCCGGGCTTCGAGTCCGATGGGCTTCTCGATGGAGAAGACCGAGTACGAGCTCGCCCGTCAGGCTCAGGAAGACGCGCGTCTCGTGTCCGCTTCTCCGATCGACGAGGACGTCATCCTCGCCACCGCGGTCCAGAGCGACGTCGACCTCGCGGACGTGGAGGAGTTCGAGGAGCTCCGCTTCCGGCTCACGGGCGTCGACCTGACGGGCTTCCAGCTCGACGGCGGCCGTCAGGAGCTCCGCGGCGACACGCTGATCGTGCGCCGCGAGGAGTGGTCCGCGATCGATCCCGGCTATCAGCTCCCCTACGCCTACATGGACTTGCGCTCCGCGCTGGAGCCGGAGCCGCTCATCCAGAGCGACGACGAGCGGATCGTCCGGAGAGCCCGGGAGATCACCGCCCGTCGCGCCCAATGGCGGCAGGACCCGAAGAGCGTCGCGCGGCAGCTCACGACCGGAGTGTACTCGATGCTCGACAAGAGCATCACCCTGTCGGTCCCCAACGCCGTCCAGGTGCTCGAGACCCTCCGGGGCGACTGCAACGAGCACACCGTGCTGTACGTCGCCATGGCGCGCGCGCTGGGCCTGCCGGCGCGCACCGCCGTGGGCCTGGTCCACGTCAACGGCGCCTTCTTCTACCACGCATGGCCGGAAGTCTGGCTCGGGGAGTGGGTCGCCGTCGACCCGACGTTCGGGCAGTACCCGGCCGACGCTTCGCACATCCGCTTCGTCGTCGGCGGGCTCGCCCAGCAGGTCGAGATCGTCCGGCTCATCGGCAACCTCGATATCCAGGTCCTCGACTCGTGACCACGCAGACCATCGACCGGCCGGTCCCCTCCCCGTCGCCCTCCGGCCGCACGGAGGCGGGACCGATCCTGGAGCTGCGAAGCGTCGGCAAGCGCTACGGCTCGTTCCAGGCGGTCGGAAGCCTCGACCTCGAGGTCCATCCCGGCGAGATCTTCGGCTTCCTCGGGCCCAACGGCGCCGGCAAGACCACCACGATCCGCATGGTCGCCGGCGTGCTGCGCCCGAGCTCCGGGCAGGTGGTCGTGGGGGGCGACGACCTGGCGCAGGCGCCCGAGCGGGCGAAGGCGCGCGTGGGCTACATCCCCGACCGGCCCTACCTCTACGACAAGCTGTCGGGGGGCGAGTTCCTCCGCTTCGTCGCCGGTCTGTGGGGTCACCACGGAGCGGAGGTCGAGGCTCGCGCCGATCGGCTTCTCGAGCTCTTTCAGCTGGCTCCCTGGAAGAACGAGCTCATCGAGAGCTACTCGCACGGGATGCGGCAGAAGATCCTCATCAGCTCGGCCCTCATCCACCAGCCGGAGCTCATCGTCGTGGACGAGCCGATGGTCGGCCTCGACCCCCGGTCCGCTCGGCTCCTCAAGGATCTCTTCCGAGCGTTCGCCGCCCAGGGCGGCACCGTGTTCCTGTCCACGCACACCCTCGAGGTCGCGGAGGCGCTGTGCGATCGCATCGCGATCATCCATCGCGGTGAGATCATCGCCTCGGGCACGATGGACGAGCTGCGGTCGCAGGCGCACGCGGGAGGCGCCCACCTGGAGGAGATCTTCCTCAAGGTCACCGGTGGCGAGGCGATGGCCGAAGTGGTCGACGGGCTGCGGGAGGCGATCGAGCGGTGAACGGGGCCACGCTTCGAGGGCCCGGGCTCGCCTGGCTCCTGCGGCCCAAGATCCGCGCCAAGCTCAATCGGGCCCGGTTCGACGAGGGGCGCCTCCTGAAGGGCCTGCTGCTCGGGGTCGCTGGCCTCTTCTTCTGGTCGCTGATCTTCGCCGTGATCTTTCGGATGCTCGTGTACTTCCGGGGCACGCAGGGGATCGGCGACCTTCTCGCGGGCAAGCTGCTGGGACTGGCCTTCCTCGCGTTCCTGATGATCCTCGTGCTCTCGAACGTGATCACGGCGCTCTCCACGTTCTTCCTGTCGGAGGACCTCGAGTTCGTCGTCGCCGCGCCGGTGGAGGCGAGCACGGTCTACGGGGCGCGCCTGATCGAGACCGTCGTCGACTCGTCGTGGATGGTCGCCCTCCTCGCGGTTCCGCTCCTCGCCGCGTACGGCGTGGTCTACGCGACGGGCCCGGCCTACTACCTGCTGGCCCTGGGTGTGCTGATCCCCTTCCTCGTCATCCCGGCGGTGCTCGGCAGCGCGGTGACGCTCCTTCTCGTGAACGTCTTCCCCGCGCGGCGCACGCGCGACCTCCTGGCCCTGGTGGGGCTCTTCGCGGTGGCGGGTCTGGTCGTGCTCTTCCGATTCCTGCGCCCCGAGCGCCTCGTGCGGCCCGAGGAGTTCCGCGACCTGGTCGACTTCGTCGCCGTCCTCCGCACGCCGACGTCCGCCTGGCTGCCGAGCGAGTGGGCGGCCGACGCCCTCATGTCGCAGCTGGGGGGCGCCGTCGAGTGGTTCCCCTTCCTCTTCCTCTGGTCGACGGCGCTCATGATGCTGGTCGTGGGGGCGTGGCTGCACGAGCGCTGCTTCGACGCCGGCTTCACCCGAGCCCAGGAGGGGGCGGAGCACGAGGAGGGCCGGGCGCGGTCGCGCTCCCTCGATCGGGTCCTGAGCGGCGCGAGGCCGGGCGTGCGGGTGTTCGTGGCCAAGGAGATCCGCGTCTTCTTCCGGGATACCACGCAGTGGTCCCAGCTCATCCTGCTCGCCGTGCTCGTCGCCGTCTACGTGTACAACATCACGGTGCTGCCGCTCTACACCGGCGAGCCGCTGTCCTTCCTGCTCATCAACGTCGTCTCCTTCCTCAACCTCGGGCTCGCCGGCTTCGTCGTCGCGGCGATCGCCGCCCGCTTCGTCTTTCCCGCGATGTCGATCGAGGGTCGCATGATGTGGCTCGTGCGCTCCTCGCCGGTGGACGCGCGCACGGTCTTCTGGTCGAAGTACTGGGTGGGGACGATCCCGCTGCTCCTCGTCGCCCTCCCGCTGATCGTCGGCACGAACCTCGTCCTCGACGCGTCACCCTTCATCCTGATCCTGACCAGCGTGACCATGGTCGGCATCACCTTCGCGCTGACCTCGCTGGCGCTGGGGCTCGGGGCCCTGTATCCGAACTACGAGACGGAGAACGTCGCCGAGATCCCGACCTCCTTCGGCGGGCTTCTCTTCATGATGGTGGCGGTCACCTATCTCGGTGCGGTCGTGATCCTGGAGGCGTGGCCCGTGTACCTCTTCCTGGATTCCCGCTTCCAGGGGGGCACGGCGGAGGTCGAGACGGTGCCGCTCGTGCTGGGCATCGCCGGCGCGGCCGGGCTCACCGCGTGCGCCACCTGGCTACCGCTGCGGGCCGGAATCCGCAAGGTTCGTTCGGTCGAGCCCTGACGGCCGTCGGCCCGGGGTCGACGGAGCCGGTTTCCTGGGAGGGTACGATGCTCGAGTCGATCAGGAGCTTCTTTCGCTCATCGATGAATCCGTCACCCGAGGCGGATCCCGCGCAGGCGCAGAAGGACCTGCGCCTGGCCGCGTGCGCGCTGCTCCTCGAGCTCGCGCACGCCGACAGCGAGTTCTCGGGCGACGAGCGCCAGCACCTCGAGGCGGCGGTTCGGCGCCAGTTCGGCCTGGACGAAGCGGAGGCGCAGAGGCTCCTGGAGCTCGCCGAGCAGGAGCGGCGCGAGGCCGTGGACCTGTGGCAGTTCACGAACCTGATCGCCCAGAGCTACTCGACCGGGCAGAAGACGGTGCTCGCCGAGATCATGTGGGGCCTCGTCTACTCCGACGGCGACCTCGCGAGCAAGGAGGACTACCTCATGCGCAAGATCTGCAACCTGCTGCGCCTGGAGCCCGGCTACCTGTCCGAGGCCCGCAAGCGGGTGGCCCGCAGCGGAGGCATCGAGCCGATGAGGGCCGAGGACTGAGGCCGCGCGCGGGGGTGACACGCCGCGGCGTCTGGGGCATATTCCGGCGCTACGATGTCCCCACTCGAGCGGCGTAGAGCAATGCGCGACCTGGTGCCCGGCGGATACCTCTTCACCCACCTCATCTTCTGGACCGTCGTAGGCATGGTGGCGGTCGGGACCAACGCGGTGGCGATCATCCTGTCGATCGGACTCGGGCTCCTCGTGCTGGAGCTGGCGACGAAGTCCGGGTAGCCGCGCCGCACGGTCGCCGACGCTGCGCAGGCCTCCCATGCTCGGACTGACCCTCAAGATCGCGCTCGCGCTCGGCGCGCTGGTCCTCGGCGTCTGGCTCGGCATGCCGGGCCGCTACACGCAGACCGCGGACGACATCGAGAAGGTGATGGAGCGCGGCGGGGGCAAGCGCCGCAAGGTCAAGCGCGTCTTCACCCCGCTGGCGTGGGTTCAGCGCCAGGCCTCGGCCCGAAGCTCCCGGAGCCGGGGGCGCTCCGGCTTCCGGATGGAGTCGCCCGACGACCGTTGAGGCCCACGAAAAGGCCTCGGCTCAGCCGGCGTTCCGGATCCCGTTGAGGATCACGAGGATGACGCCGATGAAGCCGCCAAGGACGTAGCCCAGGCGCACGATCAGCCTGAGCTCGCGGTCGGTCACGCGGCGGACCAGCTCCTCCATCCGAGGCGTCGGGAAGTTGAGGACCTTCTCCTCGACGCGCCGAGCGACGTCGATCCGCTCGACCACCGCGGGGACCTGAGTCTGCAGCCACTCCCAGATCGGGTTACCGAGCGCGGCCTCGATGCGCTCGGGGCCGTCGGGCGGAAACCAACGCGCCGGCGTGCCGATCGGACGCTCCAGGGCGCCGCGCACCAGGCGGTGCGCTCCCTTCGCGAGCGCCTGACGCGCGGCGTCGGTGCGCGCGGCCAGCACGAGGAACTCGGCGACGCGCTCGCCGGGCACGCGCTCGAGCACGTCGCCCCAGGTGCGGGCCCCAGCCTTCTCGAGGCCGGCGTGGAGCTTCTCCACGAGGAACTCCCGGGTGCCTGCGTCCCGCCCCATCCCCACCACCCAGCCGGCCAGCGTGGCCCGGGCCTCGGCCACGCTCGCGTCCTCCGGCTCGCCCAGGACCTCGCGCACCGGACGGCGAAGGAAGTCCACGATCGCCCTGTTGACCCCGTCGGCGATCGCGTCCTGGACGTCGGAGTCCCGCAGGATCTCGGAGAGCCGCTCGGCGCCCTCGGCCTCGATCGTGTCCAGCACCTTGTCGACCGTTTCCTCGGTCATGACCAGCCTCGCGACCACGCGCTGGTGGAACCTCAGGTCGCGAAGGAAGCGATGCAGGAGGTCGTGGATCGTCGCCTCGAAGCGGCTGCGGGCCTTGGGGTCCTCGAGGAGCCCGCCGAGCCGCTCCGCCGCGAGGGGCAGGTAGCCCGCGATGCCCTTCTCGACCGCGCCGACGAGGCCGAGCGGCAGGATCTCCTCGAAGGTCCGGCCGGGCGCGAGCAGGCGGCGACCCGCCCGGTCCAGGTAGTCCTCGACCGCGGTCTTGAAGTCCTCGCTCTCGACCGCGCTCTGGAGCCAGTCGTCGAGCGCGCCCTCGAGGGCCGCGCCGCGGGCCGGGGTCAGCACGCCGGCGATCGGCTCGTCGGCGATCGCGTCCACCAGGCCGCCGGCTCGGCGGCTCATGGCCTCCTCGAAGGCCTCGGAGTCGAGATAGCGGTGGAGGTGATCGAGCCCCCGCTCGACGGCCTCCGCGACCAGCGCCTCGACGTCCGCGAGGACCCCCTCCGGGACCATGTCGCGGAGTGAGCCGCGCTCGGTGTTCAGCACCTCGTCCAGGAAGAGGGCGAGGCGGTGGTCGAAGGCGTCGCGGAACTCCCGGTCGGCGAAGGTGCGCGTCAGGTCCTCCGCCGTGAGCAACCGATTGCCGACGGTGCGCCCGATCGCGGCGGCGAGCCGGGGCTGGTTCTTGGGCACGGCTCCCTGGAGGATCTTCAGCCGCCATCGGCCCAGGAGCTTGGGCGGCTCGTACGGATGAAAGAGCATCCAGATGGCGATCGTGTTCGTGAGCCCGCCCGTCAGGGCTCCGAAGAGGATCGTGACGCCCGCCCAGAGCAGGTCCTCGGTCACGGGTGCCTACCGCCTCTCGTGCACGAGCAGGCCGTGCACGTCGAAGCGCCCCGCGACGGTGGACAGCTGACCGGCCACCTGGTACAGGGCGCGCACCGGAAGGAGCGGTCCCGGCCCGTTCCCGGCCCGGATCTCGGAGGACACGGTGCTCAGCTCACCCTCGAGGAGCCCGTCCGACGTCCACACGCGCCATGCCACGGGCACGTCGCGTCGGGCCGGGGGAAAGGCCTGCCGATCCCACCAGTCGACGCGGATCTCCGGCCACTGCAGCGTGGCGTCACCCAGGTCGGCCCAGCCCTGGTAGGTGGGCTCGTTCTCCCCCCCGTGCTCGGACTGCGCGCTCAGCACGAAGCGCGCGGAGTCCCCGGAGACGAGGAAGGCCCAGTCGCCGCCCGGAGCCTCCCCCTGTCGGGCGGTCGCGCGCGTCATGTCCAGGACCGCGCCGTCGACCCGCTGATCGAGCAGGTACGCGACACCCTCGGAGAGCTCCACGGTCTCACCCCGGGAGCCGACCCAGCTCGCCGTCACGTCTCCGAGCACGAGCTCGAGGCTCCTGGGGCCCTCCTCGAAGAGGATGCCGTCGATCGCGTCTCCCTCTCGCACGACGAAGGTCAAGGCGCCGAAGGGCAGGACGCGCGCGGGCGTGCGGGTCGACTGCGTGGCCCAGCGCTCGACGAAGAACTGCTCCCACGTGCCTCCGCGAGCGAGCCAGCCGGTCGCTCTGCGCGCGACCGTGTCCGGCCACTGGACGGCCTCCGTCAGCCAGGGCACGAGGAAGACGCTGTCCCCGTCCTCCGAGGCGAACACGAAGCTCCGCTCGTACGTCCCGGTCGCGGCGCTGCTCCCGGGCGTGGGGGGGCGCTGGCCCTCGTCGGACGCGGGGGGCGCGGGCGCGCTTCCGCCGCAGGCGGGCAGGAGCAGGGCCGCGGCGAGTCCGAGCCGACGTCCCGAGGCTAGAGACCTTCGAGCCATGCAGGCGTGATCGTGGGGTCCAGGATCTGGCCCGGGTTTGCCGACAGGCGGCGGTCGAGCCCACGCAGGAACTTGCCGATCACCCGGCGGTGCCGACGGAGGTTTGCCCGGTTCTTGTGGGAGGCGGACCAGAGGTCGACGCGGGTCTGGGCGTTCTCGTCGAGTTGGATCTCGACCCGGACGTCCTCCTCCAGCCCGAGGATCGGAAGGCGGGAGACCGCCTCGATCACGCCCCGCTGATCATCGGAGGCCAGAACGGTCCACCCCCGGAGCCCGCCGGCGCAGAGGGAGAGCGCGGCCTGCCACACGTCCTCGAAGGGGATCGCGTAGGTGCGGCCCACGAGGCGCCGGTCCACCGCCTCCGGGTCGGTGGCCGCCTGGTTTTCGGTCAGCCCCTTGAGGATCCGCCTCACCGATCCCCCTCCGGGCCCAGCGCGAAGCGCACGGTGACCGTCGCCGTGACCGACTGCTCTCCGGCCTCGATCGGGGTCGGGGCGGCCTGGACCTCCAGGGCGCGCATCGCCAGCCCGGTCGCTTGGAGCGGGACGGGGCGCTGGGGCCCGCCCC
>JBFFWJ010000081.1:0-10011 GCA_041570315.1 Longimicrobiales bacterium
ACATCGCGGGATCGGGCGAGCGACAGTACGGCCTCACGCTCAGAATGGACACATGACCCACAACCCGATGACCGTCACGTCGCGCGGCGTGACCCTGCGGGACTTCGCGATCTTCCAGGTCAAGCTGGTCCTGGACGGAACCAAGGACTTCCTCGCCTTCTGGGCATCGATCTTCGCGATCGTCCTCGATTTCATCGCGGGGCGGGGGCGCAGACCGAGGCTCTTCTACTCGGTCGTCCGCGCCAGCGAGCGCTTCGACCGCTGGATCAACCTCCACTCGGTCGTCCAGGAGATGGACGCGCAGGGAACGGGGGAGGGGTTGCTCGGGGCCAGGGATTCCGCGTCCGACACCTTCATCGGTGAGCTGGAGCGGCTCGCGCGGGGGGGAGCAGAGGACCGCCAGCGGGCGCTCGACCTCCTCAAGGACCGAGGCGACCGGATCAAGAGGAGGATGCTGGACCCCCCGCCTCCGATCGACGGGCAGTAGACGGGCTGGCGGTGGGCTTCGGGAAGCCTGCGGCCGTAGGGACATTCCCTACCGTGACGTCGCGAAATCCCCACCGCGGGCTCTCCCGCCCTCCCGACACCCGCGTCTTCGGCTCGCCCCTAGCTTCGTAGTGGGCCACCAGCTTGACGCTGGATCGAAAACCGACCCTCGCTCAGGGGGAAGGATGGCGGTGAAGCTACCGACCGTCGGCGCGGGCGCGCCGGCGGAGCGAGAGATCTCCACGTACCGACTCGGCGACCAGTCGCTCGAGATCGTCTCCGATTCGGGTGAGGGCGCGCAGAAGTGCGGCCAGATCTTCGGGGCCGTCTCGGCGAAGATGGGCAACGGCGTCTGGACGGTGGAGATCATCCCCGCGGAGGTCGAGCCCCCGCCGCGCAACCCGGCCGGCGCCTCGGGCATCCGGATCCGACTCGGCGACGCGCCCGTCACGAACTGGGGTGACGAGACCAACCTGGTCGTGGCGTTCAACGAGCAGGCGCTGCTGGGGCGCCATCGCCTGGACGCGCTCGCCTCCGACGCGATCGTGCTCATCGAGGACATGTGGGCGACCCATCCGGATCCCGCCATCCGGGATGCGTGGGCGTCGGCCATGGACGAGCTCTCCGAGACCGGCTACCGCATCGTGCCGGTCCCCATGGAGGACCAGTGCCTGACGCTCGTCGACAACCCTCGGCGCGGCAAGAACATGTTCGCCCTGGGGATGCTGGCCTGGATCTACGACCGCGACCTCGAGCGGTGCAGGGATCAGATCTCGCACGCCTTCCGCAGGAAGGACGCGCAGGTGTCGGAGCGCAACGTGGAGCTCCTCGAGCTCGGCTATCGCTGGGCGGGGGACAACCTCGACTTCCGCTTCGAGATCCCGACGATGGAGGACGAGCGGGACATGGTCGTCATGAACGGCAACGAGGCGATCGCGCTCGGCGCCGTCGCGGCCGGCATGGAGCTGGCCGCCATGTACCCGATCACGCCCGCGACCAGCGTCTCGCACATGCTCGGGGACGTCTTCGAGAAGTTCGGCGGGGTGGTGCACCAGGCCGAGGACGAGATCGCGGCGGCGGGCGTGTCCATCGGGGCCTCGTACGCGGGCAAGTGCGCGTTCACGATCACCTCGGGCCCCGGGTTGGCCCTCAAGACCGAGTTCCTCGGCCTCGCGGTGATGGCGGAGATCCCGCTGGTGGTCGTGGACGTTCAGCGCGGAGGGCCGAGCACGGGGCTGCCGACGAAGGTCGAGCAGTCGGACCTGCTGGCCGCCATGTTCGGCCAGCCGGGCGACGCGCCGCACGTCGTGCTCGCCCCTTCGTCGATCGAGGAGTGCTTCTACGTGATGACGACCGCGCGCCGCATCGCCGAGGCGCTGCGCACCGTGGTCATCGTCCTGTCCGACGCGAACCTCGCGACCGGCGTCGCGCCCTATCCGCGCCCCAAGCTCTCTGCGGGCTGGCAGGCGGAGCCCCCGGATCAGCGCGCGCTCCCCGAAGGGCTGCGACCCTACGACTGGGACGCGGCCACGGGGATCTCGCGCCGCTTCGTCCCGGGGCAGGTCGGGGGTGAGCACACGGTGACCGGCCTGGCGCACGACGAGCGGTCGAAGGTCGCCTACGACTCCGCGGTGAACGAGCGGGCCAGCAGGATGCGCAGCCGAAAGATCGCCGCGTTCCAGAGCACGCTCCTGCCCCCGTCGGTCAACGGCGAGACGAGGGGCGACCTGCTCGTCGTGGGATGGGGCAGCACGCGCGGCGCGATCGAGGAGGCGGTGGGCCGGGCCCGCGCCGAGGGGCTCGCGGTCTCGTCGCTGCACCTGACCTTTCTGGCGCCCCTGCCTCCGGGGCTCAAGGAGATCTTCTCCGGGTTCCGCAAGGTCATGACGGTGGAGATCAACTACTCGGACGAGCCCGGCGACCCCTTCGTCACCGAGCAGAACCGGCGACGGGGACAGCTCTCGTGGCTGTTGCGGGCCACGACGCTCGTGGACGTGGACTGCTGGACGCGGGTCCTCGGCGAGCCGCTTCGGCCCGGCAGGATCCTCGGGGCGATCCGCGAGAACCTACCCGGAGGCGATGCACGATGAGCGATTCCTGCGCCCTGCTCCACTCGGCCCGCGAGGACGACCGGGTCTTCGGCCTCGACGACTACCAGGGACCGGTCGCGCGCTGGTGCTCCGGGTGCGGGGACCACTCGGTCCTGGCTGCGGCCCAGCGGCTCCTCAAGGAGATGCAGCTCAAGCCCGAGAGCACCGTGTTCGTCTCGGGCATCGGCTGTTCGAGCCGGTTTCCGCACTACATGAAGACGTACGGATTCCACGGGATCCACGGCCGGGCGCTTCCCGTCGCCACGGGCGTCAAGCTGACCCGTCCCGACCTCGACGTCTTCGTGGTGATGGGGGACGGCGACTGCGTGTCGATCGGCGCCGGCCATTGGATCCACGCGATCCGCTACAACGTCGACATGGTCGCGCTCCTCCTCGACAACGAGATCTACGGGCTGACGAAGATGCAGACGTCGCCCACGACGCCGCAGGGGTTCAAGACCAACACCCAGCCGCGTGGGAGCTACCTGCCGGCGATGAACCCCCTCGAGGCCACCCTGGGCGTCACCAACGCGTCCTTCGTGGCGCAAACCGCCGAGTGGATCCCGGCGCACCTCTTCGCGACGCTGAAGGCCGCGTACGAGCACCCGGGGTTCGCCTTCGTGCGCGTGCTCCAGCGTTGTCCGCACTTCACGCCCGACATCTTCGGCGAGGCCGTCAAGCAGCCCGACGAGGTCGAGCTCCTCGACGCGCCGGACGGGATCCGGGTCGAGTCGCTGGACAAGATCTACACGAACAAGGTGCCGCATGACCCGTCCGACCTGGGCGCGGCCCGCGCGCTCGCGGAGGACGGAAGCGCGATCCGGCTCGGGCTGTTCTTCCGCGACGCCTCGCTTCCCCGCTACGAGGAGACGCGCTCGGTGCGCAAGCCCACGGCCCGGGAGCGCATGGGCCTCCTCGACGAGGAGCTGGAGCGCTATGCCGTCTGACGTGGCCACCGAAGCGCGGACCGACCGCGCCGAGCTCGCCCTCTCCGCGCTGCGCGGGCGCATCGACGCCTTCCGCCAGGCGGTGTCGGCCGCCGCGGACGAGGTCCGCAGCGACGTGACGCACCGCCAGGGGCGCAGCAGCTTCAGGGAGGAGCAGGCGCTCATCGAGCTGGGGCCCTTCGCGATCGGACGCATCGACCCGGCCCGCTTCGCCGCGCTGCTCGTGGGCAGCGACGTCGAGCTCGGCCCCGAGGCGCTGGACGTGATCCAGCGGGCCGACCAGACGCTGCGGCTGTTCGGCGAGTCCCAGGACGTGCACCGCGTGCGCGTGGCGCCCGGGGGCGACCTCCGCGACGCGGTCAAGGAGGCGCTGGCCGAGGTGGGCTCCCTGTTCGGCGCTTCGCGGGCGGTCGAGCTGGCTCGGGCGGGGACCTTCGACCCGGACCGGCACGGAGCCTTGCTGGGCTGGCTGCCGTTCCGCGCCTGGAACCGCGCGGAGCGGCGCCTCGCCCCCCCGCTGGTCGTCGAGCTGCGCGGAGACGACTGCCTGCCCGCGGGCCTGGGCGAGTTCCTGGACGGCGCGGTCGCGATCGTGCTCGTGGCGCGCGGGCCGACGACGCCGGCGCCGCTCGCTCGCCTCGTCACGCCGGGGACCTTCGTGATGCAGACCGCCGACCCGACGGATCTCGAGCGCCTGGCCGGGTCCGCCCATCCGGGCGTCGCCCTGCTCTTCGACGAGGTGCGGGCCGAGCAGGCTCACTTCGTCCACGATCCCGACGCGGGCTCCGCCCCGTGGGAGCGGCTCACGGTCACCCGGCTTCCCGAGGAGGAGAAGATCGGGCGCGGTCCGCGCGCGCCCGCTTGGCTGGAGGATCTGGCCCACCTGCGTGCGCTCGCCACGGCTCCGAGCGGGGCGGCCCCGGCCGCGGGCGACGCCGGCTCGCGGGCGGCGGGCGAGACGGCCGGGGCCGCTCGGGCCGAATCCGGGGACGCCGAGGCCGCGCCCGCCGACCGGCTCGCCGCGTGGCTGCTGGCGCAGGCCGACCTGTCGGACCTGTGAGGCCTCGATGATCGCGCCGGCGGAGGTGCTCGGGTCGGTCGCCATCCTCGGCGGCGTGGCGACGGTCTTCGGAGCGTGCATCTCCGTCGTGAACGCGCGCTTCAAGGTCTGGGAGGATCCGCGCATCGACGGGGTGAGGGAGCTGCTGCCCGGAGCGGACTGCGGCGCGTGCGGGCAGGCCGGGTGCCGCGCCTTCGCGGTCGCGGTGATCGAGGGAAGCGCGACCCCGGCCGAGTGCACGGTCATGGGCCCGGAGGAGCGCTCCGACGTGGCCGGCTACCTCGGGGTGTCGGAGGGCAGCGCCGACCGCAGGGTCGCCCGCCTGCTGTGCGCGGGCGGACGGGACGTCGCCCCGGTCAAGGCGACCTACCACGGCATCGAGAGCTGTGCGGCGGCGGCGGCGGTCACCGGGGGAGGCAAGGGGTGCGCCTGGGGGTGCCTCGGCTACGGCGACTGCGCGGTCGTGTGCGACTTCGACGCGATCCGGATGAGCCCGTTCGCGCTCCCCGTGGTCGAGCCCGCCGCGTGCACCGCCTGCGGCGACTGCGTGGAGGCCTGTCCGCTCGACCTCTTCGTGCTGATGCCCCAGGAGCACCATCTCCTCGTGCAGTGCAGGAGCCTGCTCGCGGGCGAGGCGGCGGAGGCCGTATGCTCGGTCGCCTGCAACGCCTGCGGCCGGTGCGCCGCGGATGCGGAGGCGGGCCTCATCGGGATGATCGACGGGCTGGCGGTCATCGACTACGACAAGATCCAGCTCGAGAATCCGAAGGCGGTCGAGCGATGCCCCACGGGGGCCATCGTCTGGCTCGAGGGGCAGCAGTTCCCCGGGCTCCTGCCGGCCGCCGGGAGCGAAGCGGCATGAGTGCGCAGAAGAAGCCGGCGGCGGGGGCTCCGCGCTTCCCCGGGGTGCCCACCGCCACCGACGGCACCGGCGCCGTCGTCCACGCCGAGACCAACGCGAGCGAGGCGGCGGGCGCGTACCCGATCACCCCCTCGACGCAGATGGGCGAGGGGTGGGCCGACGCGATGGCCCGCGGCAAGACCAACGTGCACGGTCGCCGCCTCCTCTTCTTCGAGCCCGAGGGCGAGCACGCGGCCGCGGCGGTCACCGCGGGCATGAGCATGTCGGGCCTGCGCGCCACGAACTTCTCGAGCGGGCAGGGGATCGCGTACATGCACGAGTCCCTCTACGCGGCCGTGGGCAAGCGATTGACCTACGTGCTCAACGTCGCCGCCCGCGCGATGACGAAGCACGCGCTGAACGTTCACGCCGGCCACGACGACTACCACGCTGTCGACGACACGGGCTTCTTCCAGCTCTTCGCCAAGGACGTGCAGGAAGCGGGCGACTTCTCGCTCATCGCCCACCGGATCGCGGAGCTCGCGCTCACCCCCGGCATCAACGCCCAGGACGGCTTCCTCACGAGCCACGTGCTGGAGTCGGTGAGGCTGCCCGAGCCGGAGCTGATCGCGCAGTACCTCGGCGACCCGGCCGACGAGATCGAGTCGCCGACGCCGGCGCAGCGGCTGACCTTCGGCCCGACCCGGCGGCGCATTCCCGAGCTCTTCAGCGTCGACTACCCGGCGATGCTCGGGACGGTGCAGAACCAGGACGCGTACGCGCAGGGCGTGGCGGCGCAGCGTCCCTTCTATTTCGACCACCTTGCCGAGATCACCGACCGCGCGATGGCGGAGTTCGCGGAGCTCACGGGGCGGCGCTACGCCCGGGCCGGCGGATACCGCGTGGACGACGCGGACTACGTGCTCGTCGGGCAGGGATCGGTGGTTCCGAACCTCGAGGTGGCCGCGGATCATCTGCGCTCCGAGCGGGGCCTCGCGGTCGGCGTGGTGAACGTGAGCATGTTCCGGCCGTTCCCGGCGGATCGGATCACCGAGCTCCTGGCGCGTCGCAAGGCGGTCACCGTGTTCGAGCGGTGCGACCAGCCGCTGGCGGTGGATCCGCCGCTCCTGCGCGAGATCCGCGCCGCGCTCACGAAGGGCATCGAGAACTGGCGCGCGCTGCACGGCAACGGCAGGCGGCGGGGACGGCGGGCCGCGCCCGCCGCCGAGCCGCCCTTCCCGGGGCTCGCCGTGATCGAGCCGACGGAGCTGCCGAACTTCCACTCCGCGGGCTTCGGATTCGGCAGCCGCGACCTCCAGCCGGGCGACATCGTCGCCGCGGTGGAGAACATGCTCCCGGAGGGGGCGGGCCGCCGGCAGTTCTACCTGGGCATCGACTTCATCCGGAAGGGGACCCGGCTGCCCAAGCTCCAGATCTGGCAGGAGCAGCTGCTCGACGCGTACCCCGATCTCGGGTCGATGGCGCTCGAGCCGGCGCGCGAGGTGAACCTCCTGCCGCCCGGCTCCACGGCCATCCGCATCCACTCCGTCGGTGGCTGGGGTGCGATCACGATGGGCAAGAACCTCACGATGACGGCCTTCGAGCTCTTCGGGATGCACGTCAAGGCGAACCCGAAGTACGGCTCGGAGAAGAAGGGCCAGCCCACGACCTTCTATTCGGTGCTCTCGCACGAGCCGGTCAAGCTCAACGCCGAGCTCAAGCACGTGAACGTCGTGCTCAGCCCGGACGGCAACGTCTTCCTGCACTCCGATCCGCTCGCCGGGATGGCGGAGGGCGGAGTCTTCATCATCCAGAGTCACGACGCGCCGGAGGACGTGTGGCGCTCGCTGCCCGCCCACTCCCGGCGCGCGATTCGCGAGAAGGGCATCCGCGTCTTCGCGCTCGACGCCTTCGGCATCGCGTCGGACGAGGCTTCCGAGGCGGAGCTCCGCTACCGGATGCAGGGCGCCGCCTTCATGGGCGCCTTCTTCCGCTGTGCGCCGCTCATGGCGTCCGAGGGGATGGACGAGGCGAGGCTCTTCGAGGGCATCCGCGCGCAGATGCAGAAGAAGTTCGGGCACCGTGGCGGGCGGGTCGTCGAGGACAACCTGCGGGTGATCCGGCGCGGGTGGGACGAGGTCGCGGAGGTGCCCACGGACGCCGAGGTCGGCGCGGGTGAGGCCCACGAGGCGCCCCTGCCCCACATCCCCCCGCTCATGGACGTCCCGGACGCCGAGGCCGGGCTCGCCAACCCCGGCCGGTTCTACGAGCAGGTCTGCGCGGTGTGCGCGATCGGCCAGGACACGATCGCCGACCCCTTCGCGGCGGTCAGCGCGATGCCCGCCGCGTCGAGCACGATCCGCGACATGACCGGCATCCGCTTCGAGGTCCCCGACTTCGTCGCCGAGCGCTGCACGGGGTGCAGCCAGTGCTGGGTCCAGTGCCCGGACGCCGCGATTCCGGGGGTCGTCACGCCGGTCGAGGACCTCTACGAGACCGCGGTCCGCTACGCCACGAACGGGCGGCCGCTCGACCACGTGCGCCAGATCACGAAGCACCTGTCGCGGGAGTCGCGGAAGATCCTGAAGGGCGTGCCCTTCCACACCTTCGGAGAGGTGGCGTCGCAGGCGTTCGCCAACGTCGTCGACAAGCTCGGATGGGACCCGGATCGACGGACGCGGCTCGAGGAGGAATGGGCCCGCGTCTACCCCGTCCTCGCCGAGTTCCCGCTCGCGAAGACCGCGCCCTTCTTCGACCTGCCCGAGTCCAAGGAGAAGAACACCGGCGGGCTGCTCTCGATCACGATCAACCCCGAGGCCTGCAAGGGGTGCAACATCTGTGTCGACGTCTGCCCGGAGCAGGCCCTCGTGACCGTCCAGCAGGACGACGAGATCGTCGATCGGCTGCGCCGGAACTGGACCTTCTGGGAGCGCCTGCCCGACACGCCCGACGCCTACGTCAACATCCGCGACCTGGACGAGGGGATCGGCGTGCTGCCGAGCCTTCTGCTCAAGAAGGACAACTACCGCTCGATGGCGGGCGGCGACGGCGCGTGCATGGGGTGTGGGGAGAAGACCGCGGTCCACCTCGTCACGTCGACGATCGAGGCGGTCATGCAGCCGCGCGTCGCGGCGCTCCTCGGACGCATCGACCACCTCGTCGGCGAGCTGGACGCGCTCGCGCGCTCGCTCGTGGCCTCCGACGCCGATCCGGCCGAGGTCGCCGTGCAGCCGGGCGACCACGCCGACGTGCGCCTGTCGGAGGAGAAGAAGGCCGAGCTGCTCCGACTGACGACGGCGCAGAAGGCGCTCGGAGACCTGAAGTGGCGCTACGTGCAGGGCCCGGGCGGGCGCGGGCGCGTGTCGCTCGGCATCTCGAACTCGACCGGCTGCTCCTCGGTGTGGGGCAGCACGTATCCCTACAATCCGTATCCCTTCCCCTGGGTGAACCACCTCTTCCAGGACGCGCCCTCGATCGCCCTCGGCATCTTCGAGGGACACATGCGCAAGATGGGCGACGGGTTCCTGGCGGTGCGCAGGGCGGAGGCGCTCGTGGGCGGGACGTACGACCAGGAGTCCTTCGAGCGCTTCGCCGAGGAGTTCGACTGGAAGCGCTTCAGCGACGAGGAGTTCCGCCTCTGCCCGCCGATCCTCACCATCGGGGGCGACGGGGCGATGCTCGACATCGGCTTCCAGAACCTGAGCCGCCTGATGGCGAGCGGAAAGCCGCTCACCGTCATGGTGCTCGACACGCAGGTCTACTCCAACACGGGCGGACAGGCGTGCACGAGCGGCTTCACCGGTCAGGTCGCCGACATGTCGGCGTGGGGGAAAGCGCAACACGGGAAGACGGAGGTCCGCAAGGAGCTGGCCTTCATCGCCATGGCCCACAGAGGCGTGTTCGTACACCAGTCCTCGCAGGCCTCCGCTTCCCACCTCATCGGGGGCGTCATCAAGGCGCTCAACGCGCGCCGCCCGGCGATCCTCAACGTCTACACGCCCTGCCCCGTGGAGCACGGGCTCGCCGACGAGTGGGCGCCGAGGGCCGCGAAGCTCGCCCTCGAGTGCCGTGCCTTCCCCTTCCTGACCTACGACCCGGACGCAGGCCCCGACATCGCGGACTGCCTCTCGCTGGACGGCAATCCGGCGCTCGATGAGCCGTGGCCGTCCTACACCCTCGAGTACGTGGACGACGACGGCCAGCCGGCCTCGATGGTGCTTCCGGTGACGACCGCCGACTGGGCGGCCACCGAGGTTCGCTTCCGCAAGAACTTCGAGACGGTTCCGCCCGAGGCGTGGGACGACGACATGATGCCGTTCCACGAGTTCATGGCGCTTGCGCCCGGAGAGCGTGCCGGCAGAAAGCCGTTCATCTGGGCGATCGATGGGGAGAAGCGGCTGCAGCGGCAGCAGGTGTCGACCCAGATGGTCGCGCTCGCGGACGACCGCCTGAGCTTCTGGCACCAGCTCAAGGAGCTCGCCGGGCTGGACGTTCCGGTATCGGTGCACGACACGGTCGAGGCGGAGCTCGAGGCGGAGCTCGAGCGCAAGCTCGTCGAGGTGCGCTCGGAGTACGAGCGCAAGATCG
>JBFFWJ010000082.1:0-9978 GCA_041570315.1 Longimicrobiales bacterium
AGCGCCGGCGTCGCGATGACGGAGGTGGCGTCCGTGACGCCGTCGCCCCCCTGCCAGCCGAGGTTGACGGTGACGCCGGCACGGCTTCCGAGCGAGATATCGGCAAGCGCGTTGACCGCGCTCACCCAGGCGTCCGCCGTGAAGCCGGTAGCGCCCGTGGGCGCCGTCACGATCCCCTGGAGTGACAGGGCGGGGCCCTGTCCGCCCCTCAGCACCGGAACCTTCACGCCGACCCCGACGTCCTGGAAGCCCTCGGTGTCCGCTTCGGGCACCGTCTTGCCTCTCTGGATCACGAAGGAGTTGGCGAAGAGCTCGAGCTCGAGCGCCGGCGTCCCGATCCGGACGAGTGCCTGGCCGACCGAGTACGCGTCGGCAGCCTCCGAGCTCGAGAGCTGCAGCCCGGTCTCGACCTGGAGGCCCGAGCTGAGCGCGAAGGAGCCGCTGCCGATGCCGGGCCGGTCCGAGGCGATGGTTTCCTGGGCTCGGGCGGCGGTGGGCGGCGCGGAGGCCACCGCGAAACGGGCCAGGGCGAAGGGAATTCCCACCGCCACGGGCCGGACCGACGCGCCTGCCTTGACCGTTTTGGCAGCCGCGCGCGGCGACCGTGGTCGATGCAGCGCCGTGCTCACGTCCCCTCGCGCGCCTCCTGCGCCCTCAGCATGACCTGCGTCCAATTCGAGTTCTCCTTGGAGAGCAGCGCCCCCACGCGCTGGACGAGGAGTGAGAAGCCCTCGGCCGGCCCTCCCGCGAAGGGCTCGGCTCCGGTGAGGTAGAGGAACCTCACCCTCTTCAGGGATGGCATGGGATCCCCGTGGATGGGAGTCGCGCAGTGGGTCGAGCGGAACAGGCTACGGGCGGTAGCCCGCCGGAGCAACGGAACGCGAGCGGGGTGAGGGGTGCCGCCGGCACGCGCGGGTCCCCGTCGGGGTTCGCACCGCACAGGTCGAAGGCCCCACCCGGTCGGACCGGGTGGGGCCTCGTCGTCGCGTCCCCGCTGCGGGGATCGGCCGAGGTGCGCGACCTCAGCCGGCCAGGCCCCGCAGCACGTCGGCGAGCTTCTCCATGCGACCCGCGTCACCGCCGAGCGTGCCCGCGCGAATCGCGGCTACGTCCGCATCGAGCCGGCCGGCGGCCGCGTCGAGCTGTGCGGCCGTCGCCCGGCCCGCCTCCGCCGAGTCGAGCAGCGACTGCAGGCTCGCGGCGCGAGCGTTCAGGATGCCGTTTCCGCGGACCATCTGATCCAGGTACGCCTGCGCGACCGGCACGGCCGCGGGCCAGGTGACCTGCGGCTGGAGCTGGGCGTTGAAGGTCCGCGCCTGCACGAGCTCCGCCGCCTCGATCTCCGCCTCGGAGAGCTGCTCCGTCGCAACGAGCCGGAAGACGTCGATGCCGCGCGAGATCTCCGCGCCGTAGATGCGGCCGTTGTACCAGTACGTCGACCAGTAGCCGCCCGTGAACAGCGACTCGACGCTGAGCGGGCCGCGGTCGAAGAAGCCGACCTCGAAGGGGTTGGCCGGGTCGGTGAAGTCCATGATCGACAGACCGCCCTGATACCAGGCCTGCACCATGAGGTCGCGTCCGGGCACGGGGATGATCGAGCCGTTGTGGGCCACGCAGTTCTCGGTGTCCGTCTGCGGAACGGGGAGCTTGTAGTATCCCGCGAGCCCCATCTCCCCGTCCTCGATCGTGAAGATCGCGTTCGCACCCCAGGTGGGTGGGTCCGAGGCGCGACAGCGAGGCGCTCCTCCTCCGCCCCACTCGTCCGTGAACACGACCTTGCTGCCGTCGTTGTTGAAGGTCGCGGAGTGCCAGTAGGCGAAGTTCGGGTCGACCACCTCGTCGATGCGGACCGGGTTCACCACGTCCGAGATGTCGAGCAGGATGCCGTTGCCCGAGCACGCTCCGCCGGCCAGCCCGATGTCGGGGAAGACGGTGATGTCGTGACACTGGTGCGTGCGCCGCGTCGACTGCGTGCCGGCCCCGTGGTCGCCGCCCGCCCACAGGCCGGCGATGTCGCCCGTCTCCGCGTCGGCGAAGATGCGCGGCATGTTGACGATCTCGGCTCGCTCCGGGGCATCCAGGGGCACGCGCACGACCTCGATGCGGAACAGGGACGTGTCGGGGTCGTCCTCGGGCTCCGCGCCCGAGCAGCCCGGCAGCTCCTCGGCGGGCCGGGGCGAGCTCGTGCCCTGGATGTAGACGTACACGTTCTCCGAGTCACCCGGGTCGGTGACCAGCGTGTGCGTGTGCGAGCCGCGGCACGACTGGACGGCCGCGACCTGCCTGGGGTTGTCCAGGTCCGAGAGATCGAAGATGCGCACGCCGCGCATCCGCTCGGCGCTGATCGAATCGGCCACGCCCTCGATCCCGCAGTCGACGCGCCCGCGCGTCTCCTGCGCCGACATGAAGAGGAGGTCGCCGAAGACGGAGACGTCGCCCTGCCCTCCGGGGCACACGACCGACACCCTCAGCTCCGGCGAGCCCGGCTCGGAGATGTCGTAGATCTGGAAGCCGTTGTAGTTGCCCTGGTAGAGCAGGTTGCCCTGGAAGGCCAGGTCGGTGTTGCTGAAGCGGCCGTCGGCGGGGGTCGAGGGGTTGTAGAACCCCTCGGCCCTGGGGATCGCCGCCAGGAGCTCCATCCCGCGGATCGCCGATTCGGCGTCCAGCCAGCCCGCTCCGAGCCCGATGCGCGGGTCGTTGGGGTCCCACGTCATCTGGGGTGGGGGCGGTGGCGCTTCTTGAGCGCTGGCGTCCACGCCGGCCAGGAGGAGCGCCGCCGCCAAGAGCGTGGCGGCGCCGAGCGCCGACACCGGGGCGCGGATTCCGTCGATCGTACGTCTCATGTTCGTCCTCTCAAGGTTGCTGCCGTTCAAGGTTGCTGCCGTCTTCTCAGGGTTCGGCTCCGAGGCCTATCGGCGCTGCTGCAGCATCTGCTGCATCCGCTGGACCTCGATGGTCTGGTCGGCGTCCACCTCGTTCGCGAAGAAGTTGATGGTCGTCTCCTGGGCGGCGCCCGGGGTGGCGAAGAGCTCCTGCACCATCACGATCGCGCCGCCGTGGTGCTGGATCATGTACTGCAGGAAGTACCGCTCGAACTCCACGCCTCTGGAGTCCCGCAGCGTCTGCATCTGCTCGTCGGTGAGCATGCCCGGCATGCGCATGAGCGGTCCGTTCGGGTCGCCGGAGGGCGCCTCGAGGCCGCGGTCGCGAAGCCAGCGCTGCATCATCCGGATCTCGTCGCGCTGCGAGATCTCGATGCGCTGCGCCATCTGCAGCATCGTGCGGTCGTCGGTGCGCGCGGGGATGAGCGCGGCCATCCGCAGGGCCTGGGCGTGGTGATGGATCATCCCCTGCATGAAGCGCACGTCGGCCTCGGTGTACGAGGCTCCTTCGATCCGGTCGAGGGATGGACCGTCGAAGGCGCGGCTGTCCTGTCCGGGCGCGCCTGGCTGCACGATGCGAGGTCCGTCGTCACCGGCTCGCGCGGAAGGGCCGGTGGCGCAGGCGCCCGCAACTGCGGCGAGGAGCGCGACGGCGCAAGCGGTGCGATGGGGTGCGGTCACGGTGATGGCTGGCTCCGGGGCTCTCGGAATCCCGTCCTGTACGGGTGGACGGCGGCCGAGTTCCCGGAGAGTATCGGCAAAGAGGCCGGCGTACCAGCGGCGGGCCCCGATCGGAGATGCCGGGCCGGGCCCGAGGTCGCGGCGAAGCACGCCCCGTGCGCCCCGGCGGCGCCTTCCTACCGCCCGGGCCGGTACTCCCTCTCGACGTGGCCCTCGAGATCCTCGGGGTAGTAGTAGACGGCGCGCAGGTCTCCGGTCGCGTAGCGCTCCGCCTGATCGTTGAAGTGCGGTGAGCTCGGATCGCTGTCGAGCCCTCCCGCGGTGACCGCCCGGGCGCGCACGCGGTCACCGAACTCCACGACGGCCACGAAGCTGTTGCCCGACGTCCCGTACCACCGGCTCGTCCCCGGGTAGGCCCGGGCCCCGAACGAGGCGAGCGAGCCCCAGCGGCCGGAGACGAAGCCGACCGGGGTGCTGGGCCGGGCGTCGTCGAAGGGCTGCACGATGTCACCGGTGAGCCGCTGGAAGCGGTTGATCTCGCCCCACGGCGTGCGCCAGCTCCCGAACCCCTCCTCGAGCTGCGCGGAGGCGTCGGAGAGCGCCGCCAGCATCCGCTCCGGCGTGGCGTCCTCGGTGGCGCCGCCGCGGCGCAGCTCCTCGCCCCAGAAGATCGCGAGCGCGGTCTCCACCGACTCGACGCCCCAGCGCAGGTCCCAGCCCCGCAGCAGCTCGATCTGCGCCGCGAGCTCGTCCTTGCGCGGGTCGGACGCGGGCGCCCGGTCCCAGGCGAGGACGAGCGCGGGGATCAGCGTCTCGAACCCGGTCAGGTAGCTGTCGAAGGCCGCGTCCACGAGATCCTCCAGCGTGAACTCGGTCCGTTCCTGCAGCACCCGCATCGCGTGGAGGCCCCGGGCGTTCTCTCCGCCGCGCTGGACGTACGCCGGATAGGCGTCCCGACTCGGGCTCTCGGGGCCGGCGGCCGAGAAGGGCCAGTTGTTCGTGTTCTGCACCCAGCCGATGGAGGGGTTCACCGAGTTGGGGCTCTCCTCGACCGTATGGACCCCCTGCCAGTCGGTGGCCGGGTCGCTCCCGTCCACGGGCTGCAGGTAGTCGAAGCGGGTGTCGCGGACCGGGATGAAGTTGGAGTGCAGGTAGGCGATGTTGCCCTCGGAGTCCGCGAAGACCGTGTTGTTCGACGAGTTCGTGTGCGAGCGCATGGTCTCGATGTACTCGTCGTAGCTCCGCGCCTTCGTGCGCATGTACGATTGGATGAGCGCGTCCATCGGCTCCTCCATGAGCGCGACGGCCACCCAGCGGTCGCCCACCGCGCGCACGATCGGCCCGTGGTGCGTGCGGTAGACCGTGAAGTCGCGCTCCGCCATTCCGGTGTCCGTCCGGTACGGCACGGTCACCTGGCGGGTCGTGACCGGCCGCTCCTCCTCCCCGTAGCGGTAGAAGAGCCGGCCGTCGCGCTCGACGATCGTCTCGAGGAACTCGTCGAGGTTGTCCACGCCGCTCGACGTGTGCATCCAGCCGGCGTCCTCGTTGAAGCCCTGGTACACGAAGAACTGGCCCCAGGTGACGGCTCCGTAGGCGTTCAGCCCCTCCTCGCTCACCATGTGCAGCTCTTCGCGGAAGAAGAACGACGTGTGCGGGTTGATGAGCAGCAGCGCGTTGCCCGAAACGCTCCTGGTCGGCGCGACCGCGATGCCGTTCGAGCCCCTCGGCTCTTCGGCCGGATCGGGCTCGACCAGGCCGGAGGGAACGCCGTCTCGGCTGTCCGACCTCGCGGTATGGAAGGCGTCGGGCGCGACCGCGACGCCGGGCGCCGCCGAGGCGACCGAGACGACGGCGGATTCGGACCGGGGGGCGGAGGCCGTGGCCTCCTCCTGGCGCCCGTAGAAGGCCTCGAGCTCCCTCAGGCTGACGCGCTCGATGTCCCCGCCGATGCTCCCTTCGCTGAACGTCAGCGCCATCCACGGCTCGAACCGCGTCAGGACGCGGGGCGTAACCTCGGGGTGCGTGTGCAGGAAGTAGTTCAGGCCGTCCGCCCACGCATCCATGAGGTCCTTGAGCCACTGCGGGCTCTCCTCGTACTGCGCCTGCATGTCCGCCGGGTCGATGAAGAGCTTCATGCGCAGGTCGCGCCAGATCTCCTGCTCGCCCTCCGCTTCGGCCAGCCGTCCCTGAGCGTTGAGGAAGTTCACCTCGATGCGGTTGAAGTCGTCTTCGGCCTGCGCGTAGATCATGCCGAAGACCGCGTCCGCGTCCGTCTCCCCGTAGATGTGGGGCACGCCCCAATCGTCCCGGATGATCGTGAGCGACTCGGCCCTCGCCTCCCAGCCCGCGACCTCCGCGTCGAGCGCCGGCTCCGGCGCGCACGCGGCGACGAGGAGGAGGAGGGGAAGCAGCGCGTTCTTCATGGGGTGGCCTGCCGCAGCGGAGATCGGACGGCTCGGGGAACCCGAGGCTCTCGAGGCATCCTACCTGCGGCCGGCCGGTCGGACCAGTCGGGGCCGGCTCCGGCTCCTATCCGCCCAGGGCGAACGGTAGCGAAAAGAAGAGGATGGCCGCGTCGCCGTCCCCGAGCTCGACGCGGACGCCCGCCGAGGGACGCATGCGACCGGCGCTGAACTCGAGCCCGCCTCCCAGGTTCAGCCGCAGGTCGGTGTCGGTCTGCCGCTCGCCCAGGACTTCGACCGAGGCGCGCGCGAACGTGAGCCCGGCCAGAACGAAGGGCACGACCGTCGACTCCGGGAGCGGGAAGTCGTACGTCAGGTTCCCGTTGAGCTCCACGTAGTCCCGTGGCCCGTCGGGGAAGAAGATCAAGAAGTCGGCCATCACGCCGAAGCCCGTCCCGAACGCGGGAAGGGGGGCGCCGAGGGTGGCGCCGATGCCCAGGTCGAGGTCGGTCTCCCACGCCAGGGTCGGCCCGAGGGTCACCTGAGCGTCGGCACCCGGGGCGCCGAGGAGCGCCGCGGTGGCGGCGAGACCGAGGATACGCGTGCGCATGGATGCACCTTCTCCGTGAAGATTTGGATCGGGGGAGGCGTGCGGCCTGCTTCCAAGATCTGGACGGGCCGCGCGGGTGTAAACATTTGTTTTGCCCGAATCTGCGGCGCGGGCCTCATCCCAGAAGCCAATCCAGGGCGGACTCCACGACCTCGGGCGGCATCTCGTGGCCGCCGTCGAACTCCTCGTACGTGGTCTCGTAGCCGTCCATCTCGAACATCGGCACGATGCCGGCCCGGGTGCCCGCGACGGGCAGGACCCGGTCCCCCGTGCCGTGCGACACGAAGACCCTCGGCCGTCCGACGATCGGCGGCTCGGGGTCGGAGAAGCCGGGGGAGAAGGCGATGAGGTGCGTGAAGAGGTCGCCGTTCGATGGACCCAGGGACAGCGCGTAGGAGGCGCCGTCCGAGAAGCCCATCAGCGCCACGCGCCCCGGGTCGACCGCGCAGCGGGCGAAGGCATGCCGGAGCGCGGAGTCGAGGAAGCGCACGTCCGGTCCGAATGCGCCGCCCACCCGGTCCCACGTTCGGCCGCGGGAGTCCGGGGCCAGGAGCACGAAGCCGCGTGCCTCGCTCCGATCGAACCAGTCGCCCCAGCGCGCCGCGGCGCCCCCGCTGCCGTGGAGCGCCACGACCAGGGGGGCGGGCCGCGAACGGTCGTGGCTTCCCGGGACGTGGAGGAGGGCCCCCCGGTCCAGCTGCGGGCCGAGGCGGGTCAGGCCCCGCTCGACCGGCAGGTACGGGGCTCGGGGTCGCGCGCTCAGCTTGGGGTCGCCCCACGGTGCCCGACCTCGCGGGACGAACGACGCAACGGCGCCGGCCAGGAAGCTCCTCCGGCTGAGCGGGACGCCCGACTCCGGACACTGCACGGCATGCTGCACGGGGCTCCCGCGCAGGGTGGTCCCGATGCGCCCGAGGGCGCCGCGGGTCCGGCTCGGGCCGGGGGGCACGGTGCTCTTCACGACCGGCCGGCTCGCCCCGGCTCGACGGCTCAGGTGACCGGTGGTCCCGCGGCGACCGTGCGGCCCTGCAGCGCCTCGGAGATTCGGAAGCAAAGGTCCTCGAGGTGCGCCTTCTGCATGTCGGTGCGGCTCGGCAGGGAGGCCTCGATCAGGGCGTCCAGCCCGGTCAGGTGCGCGCGCACCGCGGGGTAGATGTCCGACAGCTCCGGGTCGAGCTGCGGCCCGCCGCCGCGGCCGCCCGGGAATCCGCCGCGGCCGCCGTTCCCGTTCTGCGCTCGAGGTGGGTTGATCTTCGAGCTCATGAGCTCGACGTACCGGCGCTGGAGCGACCGTCGGAAGACGTCGATGTCGGAGCCGTCTTCGAGCTCGGTGAAGACGCCGCGGCGCACGTCGTCGAAGAGCTCCAGGATCGGGTACGCGTTGTCCGGCCCGAGCGCGTGCTCGTACTCGCTCAGGCGGATGAGCCGCGCGTTCTGGAGGGCCTGGCTCAGGACCGCGGCCTGCGCGGCGGTCACCCGCTCGATGGACCCCACCGGCTCGATCCGGCGCACGATGCTGTCGACCAGCAGGAAGTCCGGCGTCCGGAAGGCCATCTCGCCGAGGAATGCCACCGCCTCCTTCTGGCGCGCCCGGCTCACCGGCGTGAATCGCGCGCCCGGCTGGCTCCCGTACCTCTCCTGCGTGTCGGCCCCCCCGATGAGCCGGGCGACGTGCGTCAGCTCGGTCCGCCACTGGCCGACCATGCGACCGTAGAGCGTCTCGAGATCGTCGTAGCCCTCCGTCGGCTTCACCGTCGCGTCGATGAGGTGGGCCATGGACCGCTCCAGGTTGGCGATGCCCCAACGGGTGGCCTTCACCGGATCCGCGTCGCCCACCGCCTCGGTCTGGTCGGCGGGGTCGCTGCCCGCGTCGTCGGAGGTGGTGAAGCGCAGCCAGGGCTTGTCGTCCTGCTCGCGGGCCCACTCGTCGAGGATCGCGCGCTCCTCCTCCGGGGTGGCCGCCTCCGGGATCGGCGCGTAGCCCCACCGGGTCGCCCAGCGGTCGTACGGCCCGATCCCCGGGATCAGGAGCTCGGCCGGCACGCCGTCCTCGGGCTGCACCAGGTAGTTGAAGCGCGAGTAGTCCATCAGGGTGGGCGTGTGGCCCCACTCGCGCAGGAAGCTCTCGCTGCGCAGCGAGTCGGTCGGATACATCGCGCTGGCCTTCATGTTGTGCTGGAAGCCCAGCGTGTGGCCGACCTCGTGGGCCACGACGTAGCGCAGCAGCTCGCCCATCAGCTCGTCATCGAAGGGGAAGCGCCGCGCCCGCGGATCGACCGCGGCCGCCTGCGTGAAGTACCAGCTGAGCTGAAGGCGCTGGACGTTCTGGTAGAACTGGATGTGCGCGCTCAGGATCTCGCCGGAGCGGGGATCGTGCACCCGCGGGCCCGAGGCGTTCTCGATCGTCGACGGCAGCCAGCGGATCACGGAGTAGCGCGCGTCCTCCGGCGACCAGTCGGGATCCTCGGGCGCGTCCAGGGCGACGATCGCGTTGCTGAAGCCGGCCTCCTCGAACGCCTCCTGCCAGTCCTCGACCCCCGCCTTGAAGAAGGGCCTCCACTTTGCCGGCGTGCTGGGATCGATGAAGAAGACGATCGGCTCGACCGGATCGGAGACGGACGCTCCGGGGTTCCGCTTCTCCAGGCGGTACCGCTGGATGTAGCACGACTCCCTGACCTGCTGGCCGTCGTTGGTGAAGTCGGTGAAGCGCGCCTCGAAGTACCCCACGCGGTCGTCGCACAGGCGCCCTCGCATGGGCACGTCGGGGAGCTGATGGAAGCTCCAGCTCACGACCACGGTGTTCGACGGGTTGTCGTTGCCTCCGCCCCGCCCACCGGACGCCGGGGGTGCGCCGCGCCCGCCCCGCCCTCCGTTGCCGTTGGAGAAGGTGAGGGTGGCGTAGACGTTGACGTTGTCGGGGAAGGGCACCGCGCGGTCGATCCACGTGCGGTCGTCGTCGATGCCTCCGGGCACGCGCCCGCGCAGCCCCAGCTCGGCGGGAGGGTCGGTGAAGGTATCGGTCACGTCGATCACGATCGACGCGTCCTCGGCGTACGCCTCGACGTCCCACACCGCTACGATGGGCGCCACGTTGGCCGCGTCGACGGCCTCGGCCTCGGGCGTCCCGTCCTCGGCGATCGCCTCGTAGGAGATCGAGCGCAGGAGCACGCGGTCACCTCGCCGCTCCCAACGGTACACGCCGTTGGAGATCGCCTGGCCACCGTAGCCGATCCCGAGCGCGGTCTCGGCGATCTCGACGACGAGGAGCTGGTCCTTGCCCAGCATCGACGTGGGAATCTCGAACAGGAGCCGCTCGCCGATCCGGTGCGTCGTGAACATCCCCGTCCGGGTCTCAGCGGTCTCGGACACGACCTCGGCGTAGGGCCGCGGGCGCTGCGATTGA
>JBFFWJ010000083.1:0-9973 GCA_041570315.1 Longimicrobiales bacterium
CCCGCGCACGGCGGCGCGTGCCATCCGGACGCGTCCGCGCGCCGCGGCGCGTGGCGCTGCCCGGGTCCCTCCCGCCCTCACCCTACACCGATCGAGTGCGGACCGATGTCCGCGAGGGACGGCGTGCCGACGGCGCGCATCGTGATCGAGAGCTCGTCGACGAGAATCTCGAGCGCGCGCTCCACGCCCTCCTGCCCGAACGCGCCGAGGCCCCACAGGTAGGGACGGCCGACGGCGACGGCCGTCGCGCCTCGGGCCAGGCCCTTGAAGAGGTCGGAGCCCCGACGGAAGCCGCTGTCGACGATGATCGGCATGCGGCCGGCGACCGCGTCCGCGATCTCGGGCAGGGCGTCGATGGTCGCGCGGCCGCTCCCCTCGGCGCGGCCGCCGTGGTTCGAGACCCAGATCGCGTCGATGCCGTGGCGCAGCGCGAGCTCCGCGTCCTCGCGCGTCATCAGGCCCTTGACGACGAGCCTCTGGTCGGTGACGTCGCGCAGGCGCCGGATGTAGTCCCAGGTCATGGCGGCGTTGGGCGCGTCCGCCGCTCCTTGCGGGAGGCCGCGGAGCATGGGCTTCACCGGATCGGCCCGCCCCCCCGTCCTGTGGCAGCTCTCGCAGTCGCGCTCGTCGGTGCGGGCGTACCGCTCCAGCGTGAGGCGGTTGCTCCCACCGTTCAGGTCCACGGTCAGCACGACGACCGGGCAGCCGGCGTCACGCACGCGTTGCAGGAGGGCGGCGGTCGCGGCGAAGTAGGGACGGGCGTAGAGCTGGTACCAGACCGGCTCGCCGCGCGCCTCGTTGACCTCCTCCACGGCCGTCGAGGACACGGTGGAGAGCGTCTGGAGGTGGGTGCGTGCGGCCGCCGCTCGCGCCGTCGCGAGCTCTCCCTCGGGGTGGAAGGCGCGCTGGCTTCCGCACGGGGGAATGATGAGCGGCGTCGGCCACTCGCGGCCGAAGAGCGTGACCCGCATGTCGAGCTCCGAGACGTCCACGAGCCGTCGCGCCCGGATCCAGATCCGCTCCAGCGCGGCTCGATTGTTCGCCTGCGTGCTCTCCCCGTCGACTCCGGTCATGATGTAGCCGTAGTGCGCCGGCGGCAGCGTGCTCTCGGCGGCCCTCTGCAGGTCGAAGACGTCGAGGGCCTCCTGCGCGGACTGCACGAGCGCGTCGAGCGTCCGTCGCGGCGCCTCCTGGGCCAGCGCCTCGTCGAGATCACACCCGGCGAGGCTCGCCAGGAGCGGGCTCGCGGCGAGCCATCGGAGGAACTCCCTGCGCCGGACGTCCCGGGCGTCGCGCGGATGCATCATCACGGCCTCCTCGGCGGGTGAACCGCTGCCAAGGGTGCGGATCGCGGCCGCGGGCGTCAAACGTCGGCGACCGCCGGGGCGACCAGCTCCATCGCCCCCGCGGCGTCCCGCACGTCCGGGCGACTGGCGAGCAGGGCGGCGAGCACGCCCGTGGCGTTCGCCACCGCGAAGCTGATCCCGTTCAGGTTCCGCTCCGGCGGTACCCCCGGCACGGGTCTCGGAAAGCCCGACGCCCGCAGCGCGTCGCGGCCGCCGACCGAGACGCGCGCGACGGTGTGGCGCGGTTGGCCCGCGTCCATGACGACGCCGACGACGCCCGGCATCGAGCCGGGATACCAGCGTCGCCCGTCGTGCTCGAACGCCGAAACGACGATCGTTCCGGCGGCGACCGCGCGCTCCACGGCCGGCGCCAGCTCGGGCGCTCGAAAGTCGTTCGGCGTTCCGAGGCTCAGGTTCACCAGCCGGATGCCGCGCCCGGTGGCCCAGTCGATGGCGCGGACCAGGGTCGAGACCGTGGTCGCCAGCTCCCCGTGGAAGACCTTGACCACGTGCAGCTCGGCGTGCGGGGCCTTCTCGTGGATCGCCGCTGCCGCGGCCGTCCCGTGCCCGAGCCGGTCGACGAAGTCGTCCGAGGCCCGTCCTTCGAAGTCGAGCGCGACGCCTCCGGCGACACTCGGGAGATGCGGATGGGGAACGTTGGCGCCGCTGTCGACGACGGCCACCGATACGGGGGTGCTCATCGGCCGAGCACGTGCGGCGCGCTCATCGGCCGAGCACGTGCGGCGCGCTCATCCGGTGAGCACGTCCAGGAAGAGATCGCGGAATGCCCGCCCGCTCGCCTCCAGCTCCGAGGGCGACCCGTCCTCGGCGATCGTTCCGTCGACCACGACGACGACCCGTTGGGCCTGCCTGGCCAGGTCGAGGCGGTGGGTGATCACGACCGTGGTGCGGCCCTTCATCACCCTCGCGTACCCGCTCAGGACCGCCGCCTCCGACGACGGGTCGAGGGCGCCCGTCGCCTCGTCCATCACCAGGACCGCCGGATCGGCGAGGAACGCCCGGGCGATCGCGAGCCGCTGGCGCTCCCCGGCGGAGAGCTGCTTGCCGCGCTCCCCCACGACCGTGTCCGGGCCGTCGGGCATCGAGTCGACGAGCGATGCCAGGCCGGCGGCCTCGAGCGCGGCGCCGACCTCCGCGTCCGAGGCGCCGGGGCGGGCGTAGCGCACGTTGTCCGCCATGCTCGCGTGGAAGATGAACGGGTCCTGCTCCACGACGCCCACGTGCCGGCGAACGTCCTCGAGGCGCAGGTCCCGCAGGTCGACCCCGTCCAGGAGGACGCGCCCCCCATCGGGGTCGATGAAGCGCGCGAGCAGATCGGCCAAGGTGGACTTTCCGCTCCCGCTCGCGCCCACGATCGCGACGAGCTGCCCGGGGGGCACGTCGAGGCTGACCCCGTCCAGGACCTCCACGCCGCGGCCGTAGCCGACGCGGACGCCCTCCAGAGCGAGCCGGCCGGCGCACGTGCGCATCTCCCTCGCCGACGCCCTCTCGGTCACCTCCGGGGGGGTGTCGAGGAGCTCGTGAACCCTCACGAGCGAGGCCCTCGCGGTGGCGAGGTTCGTATAGATCCCCATGAGTCCCTGGACCGGGGCCATGAGCCGCATCTGGTAGCCCATGAACGCGACGAAGGTCCCCAGCGAGGTGAGGCCGGCGATCACGCGGTACCCGCCGTAGAGGAAGACCACGGCCGTGCCGGCGGAGATCAGGAGGCCCGGCAGCCCCCCCGCCAGGTACGTGAAGAGCCGCATCGACAGGAGCGCCTCCACGAAGGAGTCGTTCTTGCCCCGGAAGCGCGCGACCGCGCGCGGCTGGGCGTTGGCGCCGACGGTCGTGCGCATGCCCTGCAGGGTCTCGATGAGGAAGGTGCCGATCTCGGCGCTGCGCTCGCGGAGCACGCGCACCCGGGCCTCGAGCTGCCGCCGGTAGCGCACCAGCGCCCACAGCGCCGGGGGAAGGGTGAGCAGGCCGACGAGGAAGAGGCTCCAGTCGAGCGTGACGAGGATGGCGACCGTGCCGACCAGCGCCACGACCTGTCCGAACCAGGCGAGCGCCGCCTCCGCGGTGACGCGCTGGATCTCGCCCACGTCGCCGTTGATGCGCGACACGACGTCGCCGAGGGGCGTCCTCGCGTAGAAGCGCGGGGAGAGCCGCTGGAGGTGGCGGTACAGGTCGAGGCGCATGTCGAAGAGGATGTCCGCGGACACCTTCGTGTAGCGCATCCCGCTGAAGACGTTGAGCGCGAAGGAGACGGCGGTGATGGCCGCGAAGAGCCCCACGATGCGAAGGAGCATCCCGAAGTCCCCCGGCAGGAGGGCCTCGTCGACGAGGGGCTTGGACAGGTAGGGCAGGACGAGGTTGAGCCCGGTGCCGGCGAGCGACACGACCACCACGGGAAGGAGCGCGCCCACGTACGGGCGCACGTAGCGGAGGGCTCTCGCGAAGTGGGCGTCCCGCACGATCCCCGCGGTGGATTACGGCGTGGCGCCGGGCCCCGGGAGGATGACGACCCCGGTCATGTCGTCGTCGAGCTCCACGGTGCGCAGGAGCTCGAAGGTGGACGAGTCGTACACGTCGATCGTGTTGCCGGCGACGTGCACGTAGAGCCGCTCCCCGTCCGCGCTCACCTGCAGGCCCATCCGCGGGCGGCCGGCGAACGGATGGCGCCGGGAGACTCGCTGGCCCACCAGGTCGAACTCCCAGAACTCGTAGCGGCCGATCTCGGAGTAGAGCGCGTAGGCCTTCGTCCCGCCGGGCGCGAGCGAGAAGCGCGTGACCGGCTCGCTCGGTCCCAGCGTGAAGAACTCGACCTCCTCGTCCGCCAGCCGGACGCGGGAGATGCCCATCATCGCGCGGTTCTGGGTCGGATCCGTCATGCGGAAGAGCGAGGTCGAGACGCCCGGCTCGTCATAGGTTCCCGGCGCCGTGCCGAAGGAAGTGCGCCCGAGACCCGGCTCGATGGGACGGGAGAGCTCCCAGCGGTCGATCTCCTCGTACGTGTCGGCGTCCGTCGCGACGATGTCTCGCCCGAAGAAGTACAGCGTCTCTCCGTCCGGCGAGTAACGGAATCCCGCGTTGTCCGCGATCCCGTCGGGAACGGGGACGGTGTCGGTGACCGCCTTGCGCTCGATGTCGTACTCGAGCACGAAGGGGCCCTCGACGGAGAAGCGGTCCGCGTGCTTCGTGTACCGCATCACCTGCATCACCGCGCTCCGGTTCGACGGGTGCGGAGCGAAGCCGCCGATCCGGACCGACACGCTGTCGCCCGAGAGCGTGAGCTCGTCGATGACCTCGCCCCTGGCGAGGTCCACCACCTCGATGATCTGCCCGGAGGCGTCGCGAACGTAGAGGCGGTCCTTGCCCTCGCTGACCGTGAGGTCCGTGGGGATGAAGTTCCGCATCTGGATGCGATCGACCACCTGCTCCGAGGCCTCGTCCCACACGAGCAGGTCGTTCGAGTACGTGCCGATGTACCAGCGGGCGGTGGCCTGGGCGCTCACGCCGTCGGATCCGAGCGCGAGCAGCAGCGTCAGCGCGGCCGAGCCGAGGACGGCTGCGGCCCGGGCGCGGCTCCGGCCTTCGGGGCTCCGCGCGAAAGGGCGATGGTGCATGGAGGTGCGTGGCCTACGGAAAGATGAGGTCGAGCTTGCGCCAGTCCTTCTGGGCGGAGGCGCACTTGCCGGTCCAGTCCTGCGCGTGGTTGAGCTGGTCGGGCACGTGCGCCGGCCAGAAGCACGACAGGTGGCAGTCGAAGAGGTCCCGCTCGACCGGCTGGCACAGCCCCGCCGTGCCGCCCTGCGAGTCCACCTCCCACCCGGGCGCGAAGACGAGCGAGCAGCCGAGCGGGTAGTGCGGCCGGCCCTCCTGCTCGTGCGGGGGCGTGCGCAGTCCGACGACGTCCAGCTCCTCGGCGCGGGCCTCGGCCGCTTCCTGCGCGACGAACGCCTCGATGCGGGCGGCCTTCTGGTTGATCGGCTTCAGATGCTTCACGGTGCGTGCTCTCCTTGTCGTCGTCCTCAGGCGTCGAAGCGCGCGAGGAAGGCCGGGTTCTTCTCCGCGAGGGTCCCGTAGATCTCGAGACAGGTGTGGGTCCAGCTGCGGACCCAGGTGCAGTAGTGGAGGTTCGCGTGCGACGAGCTGCCGTAGCGGACGTGGGCCTCGTGGTAGCAGCCGCCCGAGCAGATCGGGCGCGCCCAGCAGGTGTGGCAGTCCGTCTTCGAGGCGATGTGGTGGTCGACGAGGAACCGTCCCTGCTTCTCCCGATCGACCCCTTCGGTCACCGACCCGATCGTGTGCTCGGGCGAGCCGGCGAAGCGGTGGCAGAGCGACACGTCGCCGTCGGTCGCCACACCCATCAGCCCCAGCCCCGCGCCGCACCCGTATGCCTTGCTCACGCCCTTGTGGATCTCCTCGACCGTGTCCTTGACGTTCGAGAAGCCGTGATGCTCGTCGCGCAGCGCGCACTCGAGCCACTCCGCGGCCAGCACCTCGAACTGGCGCAGCATGTCGTCCTTGCCCTCCGGGGTGATCGCGTACTCGCGCTGGTCCTGCGTCGTGACCGGCGCGAGCCCGACCTCCCAGAAGCCGATCTCCTCGGTGAGGTGCCGGAAGATGCCCAGGACGTCCATGTTCTTCTGCGTGAGCGTCACCCGGGCCCCGATCGGGCGCGAGCGGTGCACGGCGAGGAGCTCCTTGATCTTGGGGAGCACCACGTCGTACGTGCCGCGGCCGTTGTGGAAGACCCGCAGGCCGTCCTGGACCGGCTTCGGGCCGTCGATCGAGATCGTGACCCCGATGTGGTTGTCGGCGAGCCACTGTATGATCTCGGGCTTGAGCAGCGTCGCGTTGGTCGTGAGGCTGAACTCGATCCTCTTGCCCTCCTCGGCGGCGCGCCGGCGCGCGTAGGCGACCGTCTTCTGCAGGACCGGGAAGTTCAGCAGCGTCTCGCCGCCGAAGAAGGTGAGGTGCGCGACCGGCTGCCCCTTCGACTCCGCGAGGAGGAACTCGACGCTCTCCTCGGCGGTCTCCTCGCTCATGAACTTCGGCTGCTTGCCGTACTGGGTGTCGACGATCTTGTCCTCGCCGTACTCGTAGCAGTACGTGCAGGCCAGGTTGCACTTGTTCGTGACGTTGAGGACCATCGTGTTCAGCGGGAAGCCCGCCGGAGGCAGGTCGTTGGCGACCTGGTCCCTGGGCGCCGAGGGATCCCCGATCGCGCGGATCTCCGTCAGCTCCTCGATGGTCTCCAGGAGCCGGTCCACGTCGAAGCGGCCGGACAGCTCGTCGACGAGGGCGTCGGTCGAGCGCGGCCCGTCGGTCAGGGCCTCGAGGATCGCGGCGCCGGCGTCGTCCATGCGGAAGATCCCCGCCGAGGGCACCATGTACAGGAAGAGGGCCCCGTGCGCCTCGAACGGGTGGAACTCCCGGAGCGCCAGGACGGCATCCGCATCGGTGTCACGGCTCGCGCCCGTCACGAGCGGGGGCGTCATGGTCCACCCCCCAGCGTCTGTCGGCGGAGGTCGGCCTCGCGCCAGGGCTCGAAGCGCATGTACAGGGGAACGGTGACGACGAGGTGCGCCCTGGCGGCGACCTCGGAGCCGTCCGCGCGCCGGTGGGTCGCCACGACCCAGACGTCCCCCACGTTGTTCCGGTTCCCCACGCGGTCGGGGTTCGGCCCGTCGAGCGCGGGCACGAAGGTGCCGTCCTGGCCCATGCTCCCGACGAAGTCCACGTCGTCGTCGCCGTAGACGGCCGCGTACTCCTCGAGGCCCCACGAGACGTCGACACGCCCCAGCTCGAGATCGTCCTCGGTGTTGGGCTCGCCGTCCGGGCCGTCGTTCCAGCCGATCGCCTCGAAGGTCTCGTATCCCTTCGGGAAGACCACGCCCCCGACCCGCGCCATCCCCGTCAGCGGCGTGACCTCGATGCGATCCACCCCGTCGTGCACGACGATCGCGTTCTGCAGCCCGGCACCGAGCGCGAAGAGGTCGCGGGTCCCGACCCGGGCGTCTTCCGCGACCGAGAGCGTCAGCGAGAGCGCGCCGTCCCGGCTGCGCACGCTCTGGACGGTGACCCCCTCGCCGAAGTCCATCCCGGAGGTCGGGGCGGCCTCCGGCAGGCCGCTGCCGTACAGCGTGACCGTCGCGGAACCGCCGCGACGGATCGCTGACGGGTAGACCCCCGTCACCAGCGGACCGGCTCCCCCGCGCTCGAGGGTGACGTCGGGGCCGATCTCGTCGTAGCCGCCCCGGAACCACCGGCCGGTCATCTCCTGCTGGTCCCGCTCGAGGAAGAGGACCTCCCGGAGCTCGTCGTCGGAGCCGGGCGACGAGCGGCCGCGCCACTGAAAGCCCGTGTAGACGAGGGCCTGACCGTCGCGCTCGACGCGCTCGCCGCTCTCCGGATAGACGTACGTGGCACGGGTCGTGAACGCGTCGGGGTCGGAGGGATCGGCCGTGATCGTCACCGTGCCGTAGAGCGGCCCCTTGCCGACCTCGTACCCCGAGAGCGCCCACTCTCCCGCGAGCCGGGGCGAGCGCTTCGCGGCCGACCACTGGGCCCACTCCGCGGTCTGCAGCGGGTAGCGATCCGAGAGGTGGTCGATCGCCACGTCCATCGGATGCCGGGCGTCACCGGACGCGGGCGCGCTCCCCGTCCACGTGCCGTTGTAGCGGAACGCCTGCCGGTCCACGAGCGGGTAGAGCGCCCGGTGCGTGGCGATGACCAGCCCCCACTCCTCCTCGGTGCGACGCTGCGTGATGACCCGTCCCATCGAGTGGCACTGGATGCACGTGTTCTCGACCTGCGAGTCGCCATCGTAGTCGTGGTCGATCAGGCGCCGCTCGACCTCGAAGCGTCCGGGGCGCAGCTCCTCCGGCGCGAGTCCCTGCTCGTCCGCCAGGTACCGGACGATGGCGCGCGCATCCTCCTGATCGAGACGTGCGCCGTGCAGCGCCATCATGCGCCGGATCGACGTCTGCCACCCTTCCGGCGTCTTGCGCAGGTAGGAGATCCGCGACATGCGGCCGTCGTCGTCGACGGCGTGGCAGCGCGAGCAGCGGTCGATCAGGGTCGGGCTCTCGATCGCGAAGCCTTCGGTGGGCTCCTGGGCCGTCAGGCCGACCGCCGGAAGCGCGACGCCGCACGCCACGAGCGCCACGGTGCGAACCGGTGCGGCGGCGCGGGAAAGGAGGCAAGCAGGATGCGGCATGCGATTCCTGAAGTAGGGGAGGAGCGCAGAAGGGCGAAATCTTGCGGTCACCGGCCTCGGCACGCCAGGGGTATGATCGCCTACCGGGGGCGATGCACCAAGAGCCCCGCCGCGAAGGCGGTCGAGAGAGCGGTGAGGTAGTCCGGAAGCGTCACGGGGGATGCGATGCCGTTGTACGCGCCCCACCCGTCGGGCACCTCCGGATGCTCCGGCGCGACCTCGACCAGCCGCCGCAGGTCCACCCCGCGCACGTACAGCAGCCCCTCCGGGTACGTGGCGCTCGCCAGGTGCTCGGCGAGCACGACCCGCTGGCCGACCACGGTCGGGCGCTCCAGCGTGGCGACGGTGGGTCCTCGCACGGCGTCCAGGCGGTCCCGGGCACGGATGGCCTCGAAGGCGGCGCGGACGCGGGGTTCGGGCGGAGAGGCCGGAAGGTGTGCGTCCGGATCGTCGGGGGTCCCCGAAGCTTCGCCTCCGGCGGCCCGGGCGGCCTCCGCCCGCACGGTCCAGTAGGCGCTCCCGTACGAGGCGGCCGCCTCCTCGAAGAAGCCGATCGACGCCCGGCGGTAGCTCCGGTACACGGTGCGCTCGCGCTGGTCGAAGAAGGTGACCGCCGTCTCGGTCATCTCGGGGTCGACCAGGGCGGTGTGGGCCACGACGCCGGCCAGCCATCCGGACGAGAGCGCCTTCTTGACGCCGTAGGACGAGAGGGGGTCGATGAAGGACCCTGCGTCGCCGGCCAGGAGAAGGCCGGGGCGGCCGAAGCGCGTCGACGTGTAGAGGGACGCGGGACAGGCCCAGGCGTCGGCGACCGGGATGGCCGACGCGAGGGCGGGACCGATGTGGCGGGTCTTCGCGAGCTCGGCGCGCAGCAGCCCGTCGGCGTCGGAGCCCGCCCCGTCGATCCCGCGCTGGTCGATCATCGCCGTGACGCAGCGAACGTCCTCGCCGAGGGGCACCGACCAGGCCCAGCCGTCCTCGTAGCTCTCGACGAGCGTGTGGGTCCGCGTGGCCTCGTCCCAGCCTCCGGGTCGGCGGAACCGCTGCACGAGCGCGAGCGTCGTGGTGGACCGATCCGGCTCCCGGCCCTCCTGGCGGGCCACGAGGCCGCGGCGCCCGGTGGCATCGATCAGCCACGGCGCCTCGAGCCGCAGCGCGGAGCCGTCCGCCCGGTCGCAGCGGAGCGTCCACCCGTCAGCCGTCCGCTCGACGCCGCGCGCGGTGGCGCCCGGGTACACGCGAGCTCCGACGGCCTCGGCCGCGGCGGCGAGGACCGCCTCGAGTCCTGCCCGGTCGACGTGGAATCCCGTCTCTCCCTCGCCGAAGGTCTCGGTGCGGGCCTCCCGGCCCGCCCACCAGACCGTGTTCCCGCCGTTCGGGAAGAAGCCGCCGCCCTCCA
>JBFFWJ010000084.1:0-9970 GCA_041570315.1 Longimicrobiales bacterium
CGGCGACGAGCTCCGGCCGCTCCACGGTCTACGCGCCGCGCGGGGTCGCGGCCACGAGCCAGCCGCTCGCGACGGCCGCGGCGCTCCGGATCCTCCAGGACGGGGGAAACGCCGTCGATGCCGCGGTCGCCGCCGCGGCGGTCCTGAACGTCACCGAGCCCCACATGACCGGAATGGGCGGGGACATGTTCGCCCTCCTGTGGTCGGCGGCGGAGGGCCGCCTGATCGGGTTGGACGCCAGCGGCAGATCCGGCTCGAAGCTCGACGTGGACGCGCTGGTCGCCGAGGGCCTGGAGCGCGTGCCGGGCAGCGGCCCCCGCTCGGTGACCGTGCCCGGAGCGCTCTCGGGCTGGAGCGCGCTCCTCGACGCCTACGGCACGATCTCGCTCGCCGACGCGCTGGCGCCGGCGATCCGGATCGCGGAAGAGGGCTTCCCGGTGACGCCGATCATCGCACAGGACTGGGAGGGCAGCGTGGAGGGGCTGCGCGAGGATCCGGGGTCGGCCGCGACCTTCCTCATCGACGGCCGCGCCCCGAAGCCCGGGCAGTGGTTCCGCAACCCCGACCTGGCCCGGACCTTCCGCCTCGTGGCCGACGAGGGCCCCGAGGTCTTCTACGGGGGAGCCCTCGGCAAGGTCTTCGTCGACGGTCTCGCAGAGCTGGGCGGCTACCTGACGCTGGACGACCTCGAGAGCCACGAGGTGCGCTGGGTCGAGCCCCTCAGCATCGACTACAAGGAGTACACCCTCCACGAGCTTCCCCCGGCCGGGCAGGGGGTCGCCGCGCTTCAGATGCTGAAGATGCTGGAGGGCTACGACCTCCAGGCGATGGGCCACAACACGGGCCCGTACCTTCACGCGCTCATCGAGGCCAAGAAGCTCGCGCACGCGGATCTCGACCGGTACATCGCCGACCCGGACCACATGGACGTGCGGCCGCAGGCGCTGCTCGACCCGGCCTACCTCCGGGCCCGCGCCTCCCTCATCGATCCCGGGAGGGCCGCCGAGCGGCCCGAGCCCGGCCACCTCACCACCGACTCGGAGACCATCTACCTCACCGTGGCCGACCGCGACGGCAACATGATCTCCTTCATCAACTCGATCTTCGGCTATTTCGGCGCTCGCGTCGTGATCCCGGGAACGGGGGTGATGCTCCAGAATCGCGGGGCCGGCTTCACCATGGAGGAGGGCCACCCGAACCGGATCGCCCCCGACAAGAGGCCGCTGCACACGATCATTCCGGCCTTCGCAACGCGGAACGGGGAGCCGTGGCTGGCGTTCGGGGTCATGGGTGGCTCCATGCAGCCCCAGGGTCACGTGCAGGTGCTGCTCAACATGATCGAGTTCGGGATGGATCCGCAGGAGGCGATCGACGCCGCTCGCTTCCGCCACCTCAGCGGGGTCTCCGTCGCGATCGAGAACCTCGACCCCGCGGTCGCGGCGGAGCTCGAGGCCCTCGGTCACGAGCTGCGGGACCCCCTCGACGTCGCCTTCGGGGGCGGGCAGGCGATCCTGAGGCTTCCCAGGGGCTGGGCGGCCGGCTCGGACCCCAGGAAGGACGGCATGGCCGCGGGCCATTAGGCGGACCGGCCCACCCGGATCGAGCGACCCCCGAGCACCCCGTGACCGACGCCGACCACGAGATCCCGTTCGAGCGGCTTCCCGAGCGCTTCGCCGAGAGCCTGGCTCATCCGCCCTCCGAGCCCGCCCACCCGCGACCGGCTGCCACGATCGTCCTGCTCCGGGACGGGGCCGGCGGGATGGAGGTCCTGCTCATGCGCAGGCACCACCGGGCGGGCTTCGTGCCCGGCGCCTACGTGTTTCCGGGCGGGCGGGTCGACGGGGCGGATGCGGAGCCCCACGCCCTCGCGCACCTCCACGGCCTGACCCCCGAGGGGGCCGAGGAGCGCCTCGACCTCGTCGGCTCCGACCCGCCCGCCATCGCGTACTACCTCGCCGCGCTGCGCGAGGCCTTCGAGGAGACGGGCATCCTGGTCGCGCTGCGAGAGGACGGCTCGGCTCCTCCGACCGCCGCGCGGGACGGGTCCGTCGACGGCCTGCGCGAGGAGGTGATGGCCGACGCGATCCCCTTCTCCGACGCCTTGCATCGGCTCGGGTGCCGCATCGACGCCGCCGCGATCGAGTACATCGCCCACTGGATCACGCCCGAGGCCGAGCCGCGTCGCTACGACACGCGCTTCTTCGCCGCCCGCGTGCCGGAGGGCACCGAGCCGATCGTCGACCCCAGGGAGATGACCGACGCCGTCTGGCTCACGCCGGCCGCCGCGCTGGACCGGCTGGAGCGTGGATCCATGCCGATGGTCTTCCCGACCATCAAGACCCTGGAGCAGCTCGCTCCCTTCGCGCAGGCCACCGAGGCTCTCCGGGTGATCGGTGCTCAGCCGGTGCGCACGATCCTGCCGCGGCTGGTCATCACGCCCACCGGGGTCGGCTTGCGCCTGGACGACGAAGACTGACGGCGCACAGATTGGACGTGTAGCCCGGGTGCGCCCCGCCCTCAGGCCGTCGTCGCAACGCCGGCGCCGCGCGCCCGGCCCGATGACGGATCCCCCGAGACCGAGGTAGGAGCGGGCCACGCTCGCCGACGCGATGAAGCGACCCCCCGTCCTCACCGCGCTCGCGCTGCTGACGATCGCGGTGGCGCCCGCGTCCGCCCAGGTCGCGGAGCCCCCCCTCGAGATCTTCTACGGCTTCACCCTGATCGACGGGCTCGGCGGGGCGCCGATCCCGGACGCGGCCCTCGCGGTGCGGGGCAACCGGATCGTGGGCGTGGCGACCCGCCGCGAGCTCCTGACCGGCCCGGACGCCCCGCGCGACGCCGTGCCGGTCGACCTCGGCGGCGGCTACGTCATCCCGGGTCTGGTGGACGCGCACGTGCACCTCGCGACCGCACCCGACCGGGACGCAGCCGAGGCCGAGCTGCTGCGCAACCTCTACGGGGGCGTGACCGCCGTGCGGGACATGGCCGGCGACGCACGAGCCCTGGCGTCGCTGGCCAGAGACGCACGGCTCGGCGAGATCGACGGCCCCGACGTCTTCTACGCGGCGCTCATGGCGGGCCCGTCCTTCTTCTCCGACCCGCGCCCCCGCTCGTCCGCCGCGGGCGAGGTGGCCGGCGCGGTGCCGTGGATGCAGGCCCTCACCCCCGAGACGGACGTCGTCACGGCGGTCGCCCGCGCGAAGGGGACCTCCGCGTCGGGGGTCAAGATCTACGCGAACCTGGCGCCCGGGACGGTCGCGAGCATCACCCGGGAGGCCCACCGGCAGGGCATGCCGGTTTGGTCACACGGAATGGTCTTTCCCGCGCGCCCGCTCGAGGTCGCCCGCAGCGGGGTCGACGTGATGTCGCACGTGTGCGGGCTCGCCTGGGAGGCGATGGCCAGGGCTCCGGACGAGTACCACCACGACCAGGAGCCGCTCTTCGGCGCCTTCACCGCCGACTCGCAGGTCTTTCGCGAGCTCTTCTCCGAGATGCGCGGCCGTGGCACGATCCTGGACGCCACGCTCGCCCTCTACGCGCGCGCGGACAGCATCCGGAGGGAGGACCCGTCGCGCGGCGGGGAGCGCTGCGACACCGACTTCGCGCGCGCCCTCGTGGCGTTCGCCCACGACGAGGGGGTCGCCATCGCCGCAGGCTCGGACTTCACGCCCCCGCCCGCGGAGCCCTTCCCGGCGCTCCACACGGAGCTGGAGGAGCTCGTTCGCGGCGGCGGCCTCAGCCCCATGGCGGCGCTGGAGGCGGGGACCCGCGTGGCCGCGCAGGCCATCGGCGTCTCGGACACTCACGGAACCGTCCAGCAGGGGCGTCCGGTGACCTTCGTGCTGCTCGCCGAGGACCCCCTCGAGGACATCTCGAACGTCCGTACCGTCCGCGCGGTGTGGAAGAACGCGGAGCGCTTCGACCGGGCGGCCTACCGCCCTCGACTCGAGCGGCCCCGGGCGGAGCGGGATGCGCGGGGGCCGCGATCGCCTCAGGAGGCGCTCGAGTCGTGGGTGGCCCTGTGGCGCCGGTACGATGCCGACCGGCTCGAGGAGGTCTTTCTGAAGGACGCCTCGCTCACGTACTTCGCCCCGGACGCCCAGGGCGTGCTCGAGGGGTACGAGGCCGTGGCGCGCCACCATCGGGATCTGGGCTTCGTCGGGGGAGGATTCCGACCCGAGCAGGAGCTCTGGCTCGAGGAGACCGTCTTCGCCGACTTCGACGAGAGCGTCGTCGTCACCGCGGTCTGGTACTTCGGCAACCGTGTCTCGCGCCGGAGCGCGGGACGCGGACCCCTCACGATCGTGCTGGTGCGGACCGCGGCCGGGTACAAGATCTCCCATCTGCACATGGGCACCTACCCGCGCGGCGGCTGACGACCCCGGCTCCCCGTCGCCGGGGGCGCCCGAGCGCCCGGTCGGCCGCCCGGCGACCGCTCCCCCTCCGACCGTGCGCGCCTCCCGCCGAAGCCCGGACCGCACGAGGGCGTTAGCTTGAGCGGCCGCATGATCGCGCGGACCGGAGCGCGGCGTCGGGGCAGAAGCCGGAGACCGTGCCATGAGGGAAAGATCGGCGCTCGTCGCCTGTGTCGTGCTGTGCTTCGCCTGCGCACGGACCCCACCGCCGGAGGGTGCGGCGGTGCGCGAGAGCGAGCTGGTCGTGCGGACGCTGCTGGCCGGCTGGGAGAGCGCCGACTCGGCGGCGATCGCGGACCTCTTCTGGCCGCGGGCCACGTACGACGACTTCGCCGGCCAGGTGACGCACCGGGGGATCGACGAGATCCTCGCGTACGTGACCTCGACGCACCGCTGGGGCGACGACGTCTACATGAACGTCGGCACCGTCCACGCCGCGGAGGCGTTCGCGGTCGCGGAGTGGGTCTTCTCGGCCGTGCAGAACCGCCCGATGGGCAGCGCGGTCCCCGAGGCGACGGGGCGCGAGGTGGTGCTGAACGGGGTCACGGTCGTCGAGCTGGACGGTGGCCGGATCATCCGTGCCGCCGACTACGTCGACACCGCACCGCTGTGGCTCCAGCTCGGTGGGCGAATCGAGCTGCCGGGCGGCGGCGTCCTCGAGCTCGACGGTCTCGGCAATTAGCGGAGCGTTTCCGATGCTTCGCGCACGCCGAGGGTGGGGAGGCACAGCGACGCCGAGGCGGTACGAAGCAGGAACGGCAACGCTGTCTCCAGGAGTCCCAGCGACGGCATCGCCGATGCGTCGCCGCGAGAACCGAGCGGCCCATCGGCGGACCGAGCCTACATCTGGCGGTACGCGGGCCCGCTCCCTCCCTCTCTCGGCGTCCAGCGCGGCCCCAGCACGTCGGTGGCCTTGCAGTCGACGCAGTTGGGCGCGTTGACGACGAGCCCGTCCCCATCCCGCTCGTACACGCCCGCGGGACACAGGTGAGCCAGGAGCTCCGCCGCCTCGGCGCCCACGTCGTCCCCGACGACGAGGTGGGTCGGGATGTCGTCGCGCGTCTGGTTCCCCGACTTGTAGACGGCGTCCACCTTCGAGAAGGTGAGCGACCCGTCGGGCACCAGCGGATCCCGCTCCGCGCCCAGCGTGCGCTCCTTCGCCGCGTCCTCCTCGATGGGGATGCGGCGCCCCGGGACCGCTCCCCTGGTCACCGTCATCATGCCGGCCTTGAGCCCACCGCTCACGAAGCCGCTCTTGAACGCGAGCCTCATGTTCCGCCGCGCCTTCAGGTCGCTCATGATGGCGCTGTCATCGACCGCGGCCGTGTAGCCGGCGAGCCCGGCGGCGGACGTGTCGCCGCTCTTGAGCGCCTCGAAGATCTGCCGGGCCGCGAGGATGCCGGAGTGCATCGCGTAGTGGATCCCCTTGAGCGAGGACACCTCCACGTAGCCGGCCGCGTCCCCGACGATGACGAGCCCGTCGCCGTGCCGTCTCTTCGGCACCGAGTAATAGCCGCCCTCGGGGATCGTCTTGGCGCCCCACTCGATCATCTCCCCGCCCTCGAGCAACGGGCGGATGAGCGGGTGCAGCTTCATGCGCTGGAGCGCCTCGTGCACGTCGAGGCGGGCGTCGGCGTAGTCCAGCCCCACCACGAGGCCCAGCGCCACCAGGTCGTCGGCCATCGGATACAGGAAGCTTCCGCCGAATGCGTCGCTCGGCAGCGGCCAGCCCATCGTGTGCACGATGCGGTCGAGCGGCTCGCGCACCTCCCACAGCTCCTTGACGCCCAGCGCGTAGATCTGGGGGTTGTCGGACCCCACGCCCTGCCAGTCGAGCCAGGCCTGCGTCAGCGGGCCGCGCGTGCCCTCCGACAGGACCGTGACGCGCGCCGTGAGGTCGACCGCCGGCATGGCTTCATCGGTCGCGGGCTCCCCGTCCCGGCCCAGACCGGAGGGCACGGTGCGGACACCCACGACGTCGTTGCCCTCCACCAGGAGCGATGCGACCGGAAAGCCCGGAAAGACGTTGACGCCCAGCCCCTCCGCCTTCTCGCCCAGCCACCGCACGATCTCGCAGATCGACGCGACATGGTTGCCGTGGTTCCTCATGGTCGGCGGGGTGGGGATCCGGAACGACCGGCTCTCGGTGAGGACGTAGACCGACTCCTTCGTGACCGGTCGCCGGAAGGGCAGGTCGTCCAGCGTCAGGTCGGGGAAGAGCGTTCGAAAGCCGGCCGGGTTGACGACGGCGCCCGACAGGCTGTGCTCGCCCAGCTGGCCCGCCTTCTCGAGGACGCCGATCTCGACGTCCCCCAGCCCGCCCCCGGACTCGTTGTCCCGGCGCACGAGGCGGGCGAGCTCGATCGCACCGGCGAGGCCGGCCGGCCCGGCGCCCACGAAGACCACGTCCATCGGAATGGCCTCCTCGTCGGGGCGGTCGGCCACGAGGAAGCGGTCGCGCGGAAGCGCCGGCTGGGCGTCGAGAGGTCGGACCGAAGCGCGCAGCACGCTCGTGCCCTCGGACATGATCACTCCGATGTTGCCGTTCACCTGGACCCGCACCGTCCGGCGCGTGTATCGAATCGACCTCCGTCGACCCGCCGGGCTGCGCGGGGGCCGTCGCGATCGCCCGGAAAGATCGCGAAGACCGGTGCGGGGCTCTACCCTGACGGTCGGATCGGCCGTCGCCGAGGGTAGCCACCTCCCAGCTGGAGAACCTCCGGATGAGTCAAGACCGCCCCAGGACGCTGGGCGAGCTCAGGGCCTCGGGATACGAGAGCCGAACCGTGAAGGACGAGATCCGGGCCAACCTGGTGCGGAAGCTCAAGGCGGGCGACGAGCTCTTCCCCGGCATCCGGGGCTATCAGGACACCGTGGTGCCGCAGATCGTCAACGCGCTCCTGGCGCGCCACGACTTCATCCTCCTGGGTCTTCGCGGCCAGGCGAAGAGCCGCATCCTGAGGCAGCTCGCGGCGCTCCTCGACGAAGCGGTCCCGATCCTCGCCGGCAGCGAGGTGAGCGACGAGCCGTTCGCGCCGATCTCGAAGCACGGTCGGCAGCTCGTCGAGGCGGAGGGGGACGGCGCCCCCATCGAATGGATCGAGCGGGACGCCCGCTACGTCGAGAAGCTGGCGACGCCCGACGTGACCATCGCCGACATGATCGGTGACGTCGACCCGATCAAGGCTGCGCGCGGCGGCCACATCCTCGCCGACGAGCTCACGATCCATTACGGGCTCCTGCCGCGGGCCAACCGCGGGATCTTCGCCATCAACGAGCTTCCGGACCTCGCCGGCAAGATCCAGGTCGGTCTCTTCAACATCCTCCAGGAGGGCGACATCCAGGTGAAGGGCTACCCGATCCGCCTGAGCCTGGACGTGCTGATGGTCTTCACCGCGAACCCCGAGGACTACACGGCGCGCGGCAAGATCATCACGCCGCTCAAGGATCGCATCGGCGCGGAGATCCGCACGCACTACCCGGAGGACCTCGAGGTGGGGACGAGCATCACCCGCCAGGAGGCCTGGGTCGCCCGCGACGGCACCTGCGTCGAGATGCCCGACTTCCTGGAGGAGACGATCGAGCGGATCGCCTTCCTCGCCCGCAGTGAGAAGCGCGTCGACCAGCGCTCGGGCGTGAGCCAGCGGATGCCGATCACGGTGGTGGAGACCGTGGTGTCGAACGCCGAGCGACGGGCCCTGCGTCACGGCGAGGACGTCGCCGTCCCGAGGATCGCCGACCTGTACGCGGCGCTTCCCGCGGTCACGGGCAAGATGGAGCTCGAGTACGAGGGCGAGCTTCACGGCGCGGACCGGATCGCGCGCGAGCTGATCCAGCAGAGCTCGTCGCAGACCTTCGACGTGCGCGCGGGGGGTGCCGACGTGGAGGACATCATCGAGTACTTCGAGAGCGGAGGGGCGCTGCAGGTGGGTGAGGACGCCTCGGCGGCCGCCTGCGTGAAGGGCTTCCAGGCCGTGCCCGGGCTGCTTCCGCTCGTCCATACCGTGGGGCTCGCCCCGTCGACCGCCGGTGACGGCGTGACCGCGGCGGCTTGCGAGCTCGTGCTCGAGGCCCTCGTGGCCCAGAAGCGGATCAGCCGAAGCTCGAGCGGCTACCACCGCGCGCCGCACCAGGGCCCCAAGCCCGGCGGCGGGTATCAGGGATTCGATCCGATGGGTGGGCTGAACGTCTGAGCCCCGCGCGGGAGCGGCGTCCGCTCCGGCGACCACCCGCCCCGCCCGCACCCGGCACCGTGATGGTTGAGCCGCGTCGGGCGCGGGGCTTACGTTGGGTCGAGATGCCGTGCCGCCGACCCCCGGCGGGGCGTGGAGCACGGCCGAGGACCCGTCCGTGAACGCAGCCGCATGGCCGATCTGACCCTGGGACACGACGAGGGGGTCTCCCTCTTTCCGATGTTCAACATCCTGGCGTGCACGCTGGGCGTGATGGTCTTCGTGCTCGCCACGGTGGCCACCGTCTCGTTGGGCGCGGACCGCGCCGTCGAGATCGTGTCGACGGCCAGCCCCGAGGCGGTCCCGAGAGCACCCACCTGGGTGGAATGGGACGGAGAGGAGCTGACGCTGCGTCCCGCGGGGGACCGCGTCCGCTTCGACCGGGATCTGAGATCGATCCCCACCTTCGAGGCCACGTACACGTACATGTTCGACCGGATCGCGGGAACCGCGGTCGGGGGAGAGCTCGCCGCCGTCTCGCTCGACCGTTACGCCCGCTACGTCATCCTCCTCGTCCGGCCTTCCGGATTCCGGACGCTGCCCGAGATCCGAGGGTACTTCGAGCTGCTCGGGATCGATCTCGTCCACGAGCCCATCGAGCAGGGCTGGCGCCGAGTGCGCGTGCGCTGACGGCCCATGTACCGAAGGCCTCGCCGCAGGCAGAGATCCGCGTTCCTCGATCTCGATTCGCTGATGGACATCCTCTCCTGTCTCGTCGGCGTGATGCTCTTCCTCGTCATCTACACCGTGCTGGAGCTCGGCAACACGGCCTTCCAGCTCGAGATGCCCGGGCTGCGGAGCCCGCCGCCCGGAAGCCGTCCGGTGATCGTCGTCGCCGCCGGCGGCACCGTGCGGGTCATGGACGTGGAGCCCCCGCTGCGCGGCCTCCTCGCCGGCTTCGGCACCGTGTCGTTCGCGGAGGCGCCCGAGCTCGTGCGACGGGCGAACGAGCGTGGCCTCTCCGACGACTTCTTCGGCTACTCCCTCTCCTACAGCGACCGGGTCAGCGCGATCGGCGCGCGCTCCCGAGCGATCGAGCTCAGCGTCGCGGAACGCCCGGGCGCCACCGGGGAGGACGCCCGACAGCTCGACGCCGGATCCCGATTCGCCGCGGCCCTCGGGCGCCTCGACCCGCGCGAGTCCTGGCTTCGCTTCGCGGTCGACGGGGAAAGCCTGGACGTGTTCCGCCGCGCCAGGACGATCGCCTTGGAGCGGGGCTTCACCACCGGTTGGGAGCCCCTCGCCCAGGAGTTCCCGCTCCGGTACACCCTCTCGGGCATGGCCACCGGCGAGCTGGTCCCGACCACCTCGCCGCCCAAGCCG
>JBFFWJ010000085.1:0-9956 GCA_041570315.1 Longimicrobiales bacterium
CGCTCGTCGGCTCCGGGCTTCGCCTCGCCGGCCTCCGGCCCCGCCTCGCGGGGATCGGGTCCCGGGGTGGCCGCGGCGTCCGCCTCGCCGGTGTCGCGCCCGGGCGCGGCCGCGGCGTCCGCCTCCGGCTCCTCCGGTCCGAACCCGAGGTAGTGCAGGCCGGCCGCGAGGACCCCGAGCCCGAGCGCGGCGGCGCCGAGCCTTCTGAGCCCGTAGAGCGCGGAGAGGGCGCCGGGGCTCGCGGTCGCGTCGGCCGGGAGATCGTACTCGTCGAGCCGATCCCCGTGCGGCACGACGTACATCATGTGCGTGCCGCCCACGCCGGGAGGATCGTACAGCGTGGCGTGCTCCACGCCGCGCTCCCGCAGCCGCTCGACCTTCCGCTCGCCCAGCGCGACCATGTCCTCCTTGGTGCCCCACGCGATGGCGTTCGTCGGGCACGTCTTCACGCACGCCGGCTCCAGGCCCGCCTCGACCCGGTCGACGCACATGTTGCACTTGTAGACCTTGCGCGTCTCCGCGTTGAAGCGCGGGATGTCGAACGGGCACCCCGACACGCAGAGCTGGCAGCCGATGCAGTGGTCCTGGTTGAAGTCGACGATCCCGTTCTCGTACTGGACGATCGCGCCGGGCGCGGGGCAGGCGTACAGGCACCCGGGCTCCTCGCAGTGCAGGCAGGCGTCCTTCTTGATCAGCCACCGGACGTCGCCGCCGACCTCGATCTCGTTGAAGCGCATCAGGAGCCAGGTGTCGGCGCTCAGGTCCCGATGGCTCTGGAAGCTCCCGAAGTTCTCCGTCGGCTCGACGCCGAGCTCGTTCCACTCCTTGCACGCCACCTCGCACCCCTTGCAGCCGATGCAGCGCGAGATGTCGACGAGCTTGGCGTACTCCGGGCCGCGACGGATCCCCGGAGCCGGGTCCGGCGACGCCGAGATCCGCTTGACGGTGAGGCCCGACATCAGGCCCTCTCCAGGTTCACCAGGAAGGCCTTGAACTCGGGACAGCGGGTGTTGGCGTCCCCGACGAACGGCGTGAGCGAGTTGGCCATCGAGCCCGTGGTGATCCCCTTGAAGCCCCAGTGCACCGGGATGCCGACGGTCCACAGCGTCCGTCCGTTCACGGTGAGCGGCTTGATCCGCTTGGTGACGACCGCCACGCCCTCCACCTCGCCCCGGGGCGACCACACGCGCACCCGCTCCCCGTTCACGATGCCCTTCTCGGCCGCCAGCCCCTCCGGCACCTCCACGAAGAAGTCGGGCATGATCTCGACCAGGCTCGGCACGTGCGACGTCACGAAGTGCTCGCGCTCGACGACCCGGTAGACCGTCGCGGCATACGGGTAGTCGTCGGTGCTCTCGGCGAGCGTCTCCCGCACGCCGTCGTACCACTGGACGCACGGGTTCACCGGGACGGCCTCATGCAGGATATTCGCCGTCGGGCTCTCCGCCGGCTCGTAGTGCTCCGAGAACGGGCCGTCCGCCAGGTGCGTCGTGAAGAGCCGAGCCACGCCCTCCTCGGTCATGATGAAGGCGCCGGCCTGGTCCGGGGGGGTCGTCGCGCCGTAGTCGGGGACGTCGCCGACCCAACGCCCGCCCGTCCAGCGGATCCCCGCGCGGTCCTGATCCCACGGCTCGCCGTCGCCGTCCGCGGAAGCCCGGTTGTAGAGGACGCGCCGGTTGGCCGGCCAGCTGAACGCCCATCCGTGATGGAGGCCGAGGCCGGACGGGTCGTCCGTGCCGCGCCGGGCCATCATGTTGCCCTCCTCCGTGAAGCTGCCGGTGTAGATCCAGTTCCCCGAGGTCGTGGTCCCGTCGTCCCTCAGCTCCCCGAAGGACGACAGGAGCCGGCCGGTGCGCAGGTCGTAGCCGTTGATCTCCCGCGCGAGTTCCTCGTCCGTGGGCCGGCGGGGGTTCACGTAGTCCCACCGGAGGTTCAGGATCGGCTCGTGGTAGGAGCCGCCCTCCTGCTCGTACAGCTCCCGGACCCGCCAGAAGAGCTCGGAGAGGATCCACGCGTCGGAGCGCACGCCCTCGGGGATGTCGATCGCCGGCTCCTTCCACTGTGCCCAGCGGCCCGAGTTCGTGAAGGAGCCGCCCCGCTCGATCCAGTGGGCGGCCGGGAGGTAGAGCACCTCCGTGTCGACCTCGGCCGGGGCGACGCCGGGCGCGTTCCAGAACTCCGCGGAGTCGAGCAGGAAGGGGTCGATGACGACCTTCCAGCGCAGGTTCCGCATGGCGCGGAGCAGGCGCGGGACGTCCGGCCCCGCGAGCAGCGCGTTGAAGCCGAGCGCCACGAGGCCCTCGAGCCGGTCGCGGTGCGCCTGGTCCCACATCGAGAGCCACGTGGCGTCGTCGGCCGGCTTGCCGAGGTAGTCGTATCCGAAGTCGTTTTCCGGTCCGACGGCCGCTCCGAACCACGCCTTCAGTTGGGAGATCATGAACCTCGGGTAGTTGCCCCAGTAGTTCACCGTGTCGGGCACGAGCGGGCGCGGCGTGGACTCGGCGAGGTGCGCGGCCAGCGACGTCTGGGCGGGGCGCGGCACGCGTAGGTACCCGGGCAGGATGCCGGCGACGATCGCGTGGTCGGTCGCGCCCTGGACGTTGGCGTGGCCCCGCAGCGCGTTGATGCCGCCCCCGGGCCGGCCGATGTTGCCGAGCAGGAGCTGCAGGATCGCCGCCGTGCGGATGATCTGGCTCCCCACGGTGTGCATCGTCCAGCCGACCGCGTACATGATCGTGCCCACGCGATCCGCCGTCCCCGTGGAGCACACGATGGAGGCCATCGCCTCGAAGTCCTCGACCGAGCATCCGGCGATGCGGGCGACGACCTCCGGCGTGTAGCGGCTGTAGTGGCTGCGGAGGAGCTGGAAGACGCAGCGCGGATGCTCGAGCGTCGCGTCCCGGCGGACGAAGCCGTCGGCGCCGTACTCGTAGCCCCACGCCCCCGTATCGTAGCTGCCGGTGGCCTCGTCGAAGCCCGCGAAGAGGCCGTTCTCGAAGCCGTAGCCCTCGGCGACGATGAACGAGGCGTTCGTGTGGAGGCGGACGTACTCCTCGTGGAAGAGCCCCTCGGTCAGGACCTTGTGGATCCACCCGCCGAGCACGGCGATGTCGGAGCCCGGGCGAATCTGCAGGTGGCGATCCGCCACGGCCGACGTCCGCGTGTAGCGCGGGTCGACGGTGACGAGCGTCGCGCCCCGGTCATCGCGCGCCTCCAGCGCCCACTTGAACCCGCACGGGTGGTTCTCGGCCGGGTTGGCCCCCATCACCAGAACGACGTCGGCGTTCTTGATGTCCTTCCAGTGGTTGGTCATCGCGCCCCGACCGAACGTTGCGGCCAAACTGGCCACTGTGGGGCTGTGTCATATTCGGGCCTGATGATCGATGTAGACGAGGCCCATCGCCCGCATCGTCTTCGTGATCAGGTAGGCGTCCTCGTTGGTGACCGTGGCGCTGCCCACCCAGCCGATCCCCTCGCACCGGTTGACCGTCCGCCCCTCCTCGTCGCGCTCGACGAAGGTCGCGTCCCGGGACTCCTTGAACCGCCGGGCGAACCAGTCCATCGCCCAGTCCCAGTCGACCTCCCGCCACTCCGACGAGCCGGCGGCGCGATGCATCGGCGCCTTCTCGAGCCGGGGGTTGATCGCGAGCTGCATCTGCGCCGCACCCTTGGGACAGAGCGTCCCACCGTTGATCGGGCTGTCGGAATCGCCCTCCACGTGGATGACGGAGCTCACCGTGTTGAGGCCGCCCGATCCGTGCACATAGGCGATCGCGCCGCAGCCGACGGCGCAGTACGGACACACGGTCCTGACCTCCTTGGCGTTGGAGATCTTGAGCTCGCGAGAGACGGCCTGCGCCGCGCGGAGGTCGAAGCCGAGCGCGCTGACGAGCCCGCCGCCGCCGGCGAGCGCGGTCGCCTTGAGCAGGTCCCTGCGCGAGATGTCCATGAGGCGCCTTCCGGTCACGCTGACACGGCATCGACGCTGCCGACGCTCGATGCCTGGCGATAATAGGCGGGCGGAGCGGGGAAGGCCACGGCCCGTCGCCCCGGCCTATCTCAGGAAGATGCCCTTCGGGATGAAGCCGGTGACCACCTGCGTGAGGTCGACGACCTCGCTCACGCGGAAGTCGACCGCGATGCTCGCGAGCGAGAGCGCTTCGGCGTGCGAGAGTCCCTTCTCCGCCTGCAGGAACTGCACGACTTCCCAGGTGGCGTTGCGCGCCGCACGGTCGAGGTCGAGGTCGATGCCCATGATCATGTAGTGCGTGTCGTTCTCGGCGCGCGGGCCCGTGATCGGCACGTCCTCGTGCAGCACGAAGCGGAACGTGCCGGTGAGGGACTGCTCGATGGCCGTGCCGCTCACCTCGCCGTCGCCCTGCGCGCCGTGCGGGTCGCCCACGTAGAAGAGCGCGCCGGGGTGGAAGACCGGGAGGTAGACGGTCGTGCCGGCGGTGAGGTCCTTCACGTCGAGGTTGCCGCCGAACGCGCCCGGGGCGCGCGAGCCCTGCACCCCCTCCACCGTGACGCTCGGCTGGCCCAGGACCGGATCCGGCGCGACCGCCAGGATGCCCATGAACGGCGCGAGCGGAACCTGGACGGCGTCGGAGACGAAGGCGACCTCGTGCCCGCCGGCGCTGCCGGTGCGGATCACGTGCCGCGTGCCGGGCTCGATGTCGAGCGCCGGGTCCCCGTCTCGGAACCCGGGGTAATCGGCCGCGAAGACGCCGCCCCGGGCGCTGGTGTTGTTGACGCCCCACGGCACCCGGGTCTCGACGTCGAGGATCTGGATCTCGAGCATGTCGCCGGGCTCGGCGCCGTCGATGTGGATCGGACCGGTGATGACGTGGCCGCTCCTGCCGTCCCGCGGGCGTCCTTCCCTGGAAGCCCAGAAGTCGAGCACGTCCTGCGGGATCTCTTCCCGCGGGATGCCCAGCCCCGTCAGGTAGGTGACCGGCTCCTCGTTCTGGGTCGCGCCCGCGTGCGTGAGCGTGTTGATGCGGACGGTCTCGCCGGAACGGATCGTCAGGACCGGCTCCTTGTCGATCGGGAACCAGCCCCAGCTCACGTTCTCCGGCGTGGAGGGCACGAAGTGGTCGGCCTCGAGCGCGTCCGGGCGGCCGGCCTCGACGTCCTCCTGCCGGTCGGCGGCGTCCCCTGGCGCCGCGCACGCGGTGGCCGCGAGCAGAAGAGGCGCGGCCGACCCCAGCGTCCATCTCCGTCGCACGCTCCCTCCGGCGGAACGTGAGCGACGTGCGGTGATCATCCTCATGCGGGGTTCCTCCTCGCGTCGTGAGATGGCGCTCGAGATGGCGCTAAGGCTGGGCCCTGGCGAGCCGGCTGGCAAACCCGGGATGGGCCGACACCCCGTGGACGCGGCGGCTCGCCTCAGCAGGTCACCGTCTTGCCCCGCTCATGCCCCGTGTAGGCGACGATCCTCCACCCGTCATCGGTCGCGCCGAGGACGTAGGACACGCTCCCCACCGACATGACGGCGCCCTCGCCGTCGTAGCGGGTGTTGTAGCCGCTCACGATCGCCGCGCCCCGGTTCAGGACGCAGACGCTCTCGATCGTGAAGACGGAGCGGTCCCATCCCCGCTCCAGCAGCCCGATGAGCGATCCCTGCCAGCGGACCAGCGCGGCGTCGCGCGAGGTGCTCGCGACGATGCCGTTCGCCCCGAGCGTCATCCACGGGATTGCGAAGACGCGATCGGGCAGGGACTCCATGTCGCGCGCCGAAAAGAGCGCGTAGTACGTCTCCATCGTCTCGGTGACCTCGGCCCGCACGCGCTCGACGTCGCCCGCGGAGAGGTCCTGTCCGAGCACCGCGGTGTGGCCCGCGGCGAGCAGCGCCACCGCGAGCAGGGTCACCGCGAGCGCGGGGGGGCGGCGCGTGTGCCTCTGATCGAGCCTCGCCGTGGGCCTCATCGTCTTCGACCTCATCCACGTTCTCCTCGCATGGGGGGCTCCTCGTACCTCGCAACCGGTCCCGCCTCACTCCGCACCCGGACGCTCCAGCAGCTCCGCGGCCGCGTAGACTCGCCCGTTCGCCACGACCCAGCGCACGTCCCGCGCGGCGCTGATGTCGTCGAGCGGGTCTCCGCCGAAGACGACCAGGTCGGCGAGCATGCCCGGCCGTACGGTACCCAGGTCGTCTCCGTACCCCATCACCTCGGCGGGCACCGACGTCGTGGCGCGCATCACGTCCACCGGGGCCATGCCACCGTAGCGCACCAGCACTTCCATCTCGGAGACGAGCGAGAGGCCGGCGGGTCCGAAGTCGGTCCCCACCACCACGACGCCCCCCTCCTCCACGACCCGGCGGCCGAGCGACCCCATGTCGCTCACCATGCGCCGCACGACCTCCGGATCGCCGCTCCGACGGCCCCGGGCGGTGCTCCCCCCGAACGCCTCGAGACGCTCGTCCTCCAGCAGCGTCGGGTCGTCACCGGCCAGGAGCCCGAATCCCCCGTAGAGCCCGACCGTCGGCGTGATCGCCATCCCCGACCGGGCGAGGAGCTCCACGACGTCCTGATAGCTCCGGTTGAGCTCGCTGACCTTCGTGGAGTAGCCGCGCCGGCTCGTGCCCCGCACGTGCTCGACGCCGTCGGCGCCGTACGCCACGCCGGGGTAGAGCTCGTGCGACGTGACGGACATGCCGAGGGCGTGGGCGTCCTCGATGACCCTGCGCTGCACCGCGTCGGGGAGCCGCACGTACGTCTTGACGAGATCGTAGCCGAGGGCCGCGGCCCGCCGCATCTCCAGCTCCACCTGCGCGATCGCGCCCATCGAGGCGCCGCCCGAGTAGTAGATGCGACTTCCGTCCATGGAGCTTCCGGTCCCGAACACGCGGGGGCCGACGCGGCGCCCGGACTCGATGGATTCCTTCGCCTCGGTCATGTCGTACGGGTCGGCCGACACGCGCCGGATCGTCGTCACCCCGTACGAGAGCCACTGCCTCCCCGTCGCCTCGCCCTCACCGAGGCCGCCGTGGGTGTGCATCTCGACGAGACCGGGAGAGAGCACGCCGTCCGACGCGTCGACGACACGACCCCGGTGGAGCCCGGCGTCGTGCGGGCCCACGCGCACGATGCGGTTGCCCTCGACGACCACGTCCACGTCGCGGGCCAGCTCGTCCGACACCCCGTCGAAGAGGGCGCCGGCGTGGATCACCGTGCGCCCTTCGGGCACGGTGCGGCTCCAGGTGGCCGGGACCGGAATGTCCGCGATGGCGCCGCTCTCGAGCCAGACGCGCCGCAGCCCGTCCGTGGACAGGTACACGATCGAGCGCGAGTCGCCGGTCCACGAGAGGTATGCGGTCGACTCGTTGTTCAGCCGCCTGGGCGGCCCCACCGGGTCCCCGTCGTGCGTCACCGGGATCACCCACAGGACCCCGTTGGACACGTACGCGAGCCAATCCCCGTCCGGCGACCACACCGGCCCGTCGCTGGAGCGGGTGCCCACCGAGCCGTGGGGGAGGAAGTCGAGCCAGCGCTCGTCGACCTGGGGCGCGGACGCCCACGGGTCGTCGGGGTCGGCGTCGTTGTCCTCGGCCGCGGGCCGGGGCACGCGCATGAGGAGCGCCTTGTTCACCCCCTCGCGGTAGCGCGTGGAGTAGGGGTACAGCGCCGAAGCGGCGATCCGGGTCCCGTCGGGCGACCAGCTGGGGCGTCCCGGGCGGAAGAGCCCCGAGCGCACGGTGACGCTGGCGCCCGTCTGGACGGAGACGACCCGCAGGCCCGCCTCCCTGCCCTCTCCGCCGAGGTAGGCGATCTCCCGCCCGTCGGGCGACCATGAGGGGGCGCTGCCACCGTCCCGGGTGAGCCGGCTCGCGCGCCCCGTCCCCACGTCGTGCACCCAGACGTCGACGGCGCCCGCGCGGTCCGTGGCGAACGCGAGGCTCCGCCCGTCGGGCGACCACGCCGCGTCCAGCTCCACCCACGTATCGTCCGTGAGGCGCTGGGGCTCACCGCCGATGGGCATGAGCCAGAGGTCCCCGAGAGCCGTGAACGCCACCCGGGTGCCGTCCGGAGAGACGGCGGGAGAGACGATCCCCCGCACGGGCGCGGACCCGGACGCGTCGAAGCCGCGGAGCGCCTTGCGATACGACGGGCGCTCCACGGTCACGGTCGCGGCGAAGGCCACGTCCGAGGCCGCACCCCCGAGTGAGGGACGGGTGCGGATCTTTCCGTCGGCGGTGTAGACGAGGCGTCCGTCGGCGCGCCAGGAGGCCCGGAACGGAAAGACGTCCTCGTCGGCCTCGCTGATGCGGGCCCCCGTCCCCTCTCCGCCCGAGGCGGGAACCACGTACAGGGAGCTGGCCCCGTACGTTTGGGTGCTGTACGCGATGCGCGCGCCGTCGGGGCTCCACGAGGGGCCGAACCCCTCGACGTCGCCGAAGGCGACCACGCGCTCGGCGCCCGAGCCCGACCGGACCCAGAGCCCGGCCTCGTCGCCGTCCGTCACGTAGGCGATGCGGCCGTCCGGTCCGAACGCGGGCGCGTACTCGTTGTCCGAATCCGTGGTCAGCCGGCGCACCCCGCGGTCCGCCACGGTGACCTCCCAGACGTCGTAAGTGCCGCCCCGGTCGGACGAGAAGGCGACGCGGCCACCGTCCGGTGACCAGTGGGGCTCCCGGTCGTCGAAGGGACCGTTGGTCAGGCGCGTCAGCCCCTGGCCGTCGGCGCCCACCACCCAGATGTCGTAGTCGCCGCCCCAGTACGCCTGGAAGGCGATCCTGCTTCCGTCGGGGGACCACGTCGGCTGACGCGCGTCCCCGAAGGGATCCGTCAGCGCCGTCGCCTCGCCTCCCGCGGCCGGCAGCGTCCAGATCCGGCCCAGGGCGTCGATGGCGAGCGTGCTCCCATCCGGCGACAGCGCGGCCGCCATGTTCGTCCCCTCGCGGATCGTGACCTCGAAGCCCGTCTCGGGGGGGAGGCGCTCGGGCCGCTCGGCCGAGGGCGTGAGTCCCAGCAGACAGAGCGCGGGCACGGAAGCGGCGCACGCGCTCGTGAAGGTCCGGACGGACATGGCTGCTCCTCGCTGGGCGGGCCGCGCGGCCCGCGAGGAGCTCAATAGGACCGCGCGCCGTCCCGCAGGCAATGGCTTCGCGCGCCGAGCCTCCGGGGAGGCCCGGAGCGGCCGCGCACCCGGCGGGGCCTTGCGGACGCCGACCGCCGCGCCTCGCTTAGGCTCCTCTCTCGCCACCGGATGGAAGCCATGACCCAGAGCGCCCCTCGCAGGCTCGGCCCCGCGCTGTCCCTCCTCGCCGTCGCCGCCCTCGCTCTCATCGGGTCCGATGCCGGGGCGCAGACGACACGGGCGCGAGATCTCGGCGTGCCCTTCGACGGCGAGCCCGGAGCGCTCAACGCCATCACCGACGTCCCCGGCGTCACGGTCGGCCACACGACCCTCGTGCGCGGCAGCGGCCCGAAGATCGTCGGCCAGGGTCCCGTGCGAACCGGCGTGACCGCCGTGTGGCCGCGCGGCAACCGGACGCCCGATCCGGTCTTCGCGGCGTGGTTCTCCCTGAACGGCGACGGGGAGATGACCGGCACGACCTGGGTCGAGGACTCGGGCCTTCTCGAGGGCCCGGTCATGATCACGAACACGCTCAACGTCGGAATCGTGCACCACGCGGTCGTGCGCTGGGGTGCGACCCGGAGCACGGACTGGGAGGGGGGCGGCTACCCTCCGTGGCTCGCCTCGCTGCCGGTGGTGGCGGAGACGTGGGACGGGACCTTGAACGACATCCTCGGACAGCACGTCACGGTCGAGGACGCCCTCGCGGCGATGGACGGCGCGTCGGGCGGCCCCGTTCCCGAGGGCAACGTGGGCGGCGGAACCGGGATGATCTGCCATCGCTTCAAGGGCGGGATCGGGACGTCGTCGAGGATGGTCGCGGTCGAGGGTGCCCGGTACACGGTGGGCGTCCTCGTCCAGTGCAACTACGGAAG
>JBFFWJ010000086.1:0-9948 GCA_041570315.1 Longimicrobiales bacterium
GAGCCGGTGCATCGGCGCACCTCCATGGACGGGCGGGGAAGGCGCCAAGATACCGGGGCGCGGCGGGGGCGCGCGACGGGGATTGCGCGTCGGGGCGCGCGTCAGAGGCGCGCGAGGCGGTGATCAGTTGCCCGTGGGGAAGCCCGCCCTCGGCATGCCGGGGATGATGCGCAGCGCGTTGCCGTAGTACAGCGCCCGCAGGACGTCGTCGGGCAGGTCCATGCCGTACAGCTTCCAGAAGGCGTGGTAGTCCCGGTAGTAGTCGAAGTACTCGTCCGCGGTCTCGAAGACGCGCCAGTAGTAGGGATACTCCTCGGGTTGGAAGGAGTCCTTTCCGAAGAGAACCCGGTCGCGGTACCTCTCGAAGAAGGCCCTCGCGTAGCGCGGCTGGCGCCCGAGGTCGTAGAGCACCGCGCCGACCTCGCCCAGGACGTTCGGATGCCGGTCGAAGAGCTCTCCGAGACGGCCCAGGTCCTGCGTGTGCCACCCCATGTGGGCGAGCACCCACGTCGTGTTGGGATGCTTGGCGATCATGCGGTCGCGCTCCGCCATCAGCTCCTCGAAGGAGGGAAAGCGCGAGCGGTCGTTGAAGCGCCGGTTGGGAAAGATCGCCATCTCCAGCCACCGCTCGTTCTCGTAATCGAGCGGCTCGAAGAACTCGGCGGGATCGGCCGTGTGGACGAACACGGGGACCCCGAGCCGTCCGGCGGTCTCCCAGACCACGTCGAGCTCGGGGTCGTCGAGGCGCAGCCGCGACCCGTCGGCCTTGCGGTGCGTGAGACCGAAGGCCTTGCCGATCTCTCCGACGCCCACGGCTCCGGCCCGCACGTCCTCCTCCAGCTGCCGGGCGATCCGCTCTCCCGAGCCGGGGGCCACGCTGGCGAGGTCGAGGGAGGCGAAGAAGACGAAGCGATCCTCGAACCCGGCCGCGCGCACACCCTCGATCTGCCGGATGAGCCGCTCGCCGGAGCTCGGCCGGGCCTGGACCATGACCTGCAGGTTCAGCTCGTCCATCGCGGCCACGACCTGGCGAACCGTCTCCGGCGAGGAGAGGTCCGGCGGGTGTCCGTGGAAGTCCACGGCCGGGAACTTCGCCCGGGGCACGACGTGCTCGGGCACGACCAGCGTCGAGCGCGGCCGGTACTCGGTGATGCTGGGGGGCGGGAGCCGCGGCTCGGTGGAGCGGGGCCCGCGCTGGCCCTCGCAGGCGGATGCCCCGAGGGCCAGGGCCAGCAGCGGCATCCCGGAGCGGAGGAAGGTCGATCGGCGCATCGCGGTTGCTCGTATGGTCCGTGCCGTGGCCTCTACTGCGAGGTGATCGGCCCCACGACCACGGTGACGTCCTGGTCGTGGTAGAGGGCGCCGTCGTCGCCTCGGGCCCGCAGGATGTAGGTGCCGGGCTCCTGGAAGGTCACCGTGGCCTCCCACCGTCCGTCCTCCGGGACCGGAGGGGCATTCCAGAGCGGCGCCCAGGGAGAGTTGGCCCCCGAGCGCGTGTCCTCCCACGTCTTCACCTGCGGAGGATCGAAGGTCACCTCGCCCTCGCCGCGGTAGACGAACCACGCGACGTGGTGCCACACCGCCTTGTCGACGGTGATGCGAACCGGCGGCCGCAGCTGCTGCTGTGAGAGGCGCGGCGGCCCCTCCGCCTCCGCGATGCGTTGCGCCCGCTGCTCGTCCCGCCGCTTGGACCGCTGGACCGCCTCCTCGAGCCCGTCGTCGTCCATGCGCACGACGAGGGTGATCGGCTGGCCGACCCGGGCCCGGATCTCCGTCGGGCCCTCCACCTCGATCGTGGGTGGCTGGTTGGCGCGGGTCTCGGCGTCGCTCGCTCCGATGCCGAGAGCCCCGGTCTCCGAGGCGATCACGATGTTGTCGAGACGCTGGTCGATCCCGAGGGTGCCGTAGGCCTTTTCGGTCGCGCCATGGCTCGTCAGCGTCCAGACCAGCTCCTGGTCACCGAAGTCCGCGGGCACCGGCACCGCGAAGACGAAGCGGTTGCGCCTCGGCCGGAAGTGCGTCGGCTGTCCCCGGTCGGCCGGTCCCGGCGAGAAGAAGTTGGCTTCGCCCACGGGGACGTCGAGCTCCTCCTCCCAGTTCCGGTTCATGTAGCCGAACACCATCATGAGCGAGCCGTCCTCGTTCTCCAGCCAGCCCTCGTACGCGGGGGAGACGTTCTGCCCCCGCTGGTACGACGTCTGCGCCCGGACCGCCTCCCCGCCCGCCTGGAGCCCGAGGGCCGCGACCATCAGCCCGAGCGCCGCGGTCCGGAGGGGTGCCACGCCTGCGATCCCCCTTAGTGCGGGCTCGCTCCGGCTCATCGGCCGCCTTCCGGAATCACCAGGCACAGCGGACAACCGATGACGTGGTCGTTCGGTCCCAGGTCGAGCCGCTCGCGCCGGATCCGCATCTCCTCCTCGAACTGCTCCTGGGTCATGCTGAGCCGCATCCCGAGGTCGATGAACATGTTCGCCACCGAACGGTTTCCGGAGCCCTGCCAGTTGCGCGGGTCCGGGATGTTGAAGTTCTCGTCGGTGTTGTTCATGTAGCCGGTGATGTGCAGAACCGTGCCGGCCGGCAGGAGCGGCTGATGATCGTCCTCGAAGATGTAGGTCCGAACCCAGTTGTGGTCGTAGCCCACGCAGGAGAGCGTCTCGATGTTGAAGCCCCAGATCGCCTCGAGGCACATGCGGTCGCCGGGCGCGTGCAGGTGGGGCTCGAAGCTCACGATCTTGGTCGGCGCCTGCAGCACGGTGTAGGCGTGGAGCTCCTGGTCCTTCTCTCCCGCGCGGATGTCGATGTCCGACCCGTTCCCGAGGCCCAGGATCGACTCGCGGTACTTCGGCTCGTACCCCTTCGGGTGGAAGCGGAAGCCGAACTGCAGGCGTGCCCGGGTGTCGCGCCCGTTGGAGTGCAGGTGCGTCGAGTTCGAGACCAGGTGCGACCCGGCCCTCAGCAGGCGGCCCGCGTCCGAGTCGAAGACGTCGCCGTTGCGGCCCACCTCGTGGACGGGCCACTGCACGTTGGTCTGGGTGCTCCCGTCGGAGAAGCGCGTGCTCCACACCATGTGATGGATGACGTAGCGCCCGCCGACCGTCTCGCGCCCGGTGCCCGCGGCGGGCACGTCGTTGATCTCACGGATCTCGACGGAGGCTACGTAGCGGTCCTCGTCGATCGGGATCTCCACCGGCTTGATGTCGCCCCACCAGTCGGGCTCGCCGGCCCTCACGAGGAACTCGTCGGTCTCCACGACCAGGTCCGGCTCGCCGAGTCGCCACGTGTTCGAGTCGTCGAACTCGATCGGCGGCGGGAGGTCCGCCGGATCGCCCTCGGGCGCGCCGCCGCGGGCCCAGTCGGCGATCATCGCGATCTCCTCGTCGGTGAGCGACGGATCGTCCTTGTAGTGCTGGATCCCGATGTCCTTCTCCGCGTACCACGGCGGCATCGTGCCCATGCGGTAGCGGATTCCGGTGCGCCGCATGATGCGCATCGCCCTGGGCGCGGCGTCCTCGTACGTCGTCAGCGAGAAGGGGGCGACGCCGTTGGGCCGGTGGCAGTGCACGCAGCTGCGTTGGAAGATGGGCGCGATGTCACGGCTGAAGGTGACCTCGTCGCCCTCTCCGCCCTGCTGCGCGGACACGGGAGGGGGCGGGGAGACGGCGAAGATCGCGAGGGTGAGCCCGACGAGGGGGCTCCTCGGAATTCTCGGGGCGGGCATGACGCTGTGCTCCGTTGAACGGGGACCGGCGGCGCGGGAGGCGAGGGCCGCGACACACCCCGGAAGGGGGCGGGACGGCCCAGACTCAATAGGTTAGATGGGGCCGCGGGGCGAGACAAGCGGGGCGTTTCCTGCGCCCGGGGTCGCATCGGACGCTCCCCGGCTTCCGAGCGTCGCCCCGCGGACCGACCTTTGGTGAGGCCGTGGTAGCTTCCTGCGGGTGACGCGAGAACGAGGAGAGAGCATGGGCGTTGGAGGACGAACCTCGACGATCGACGTCGCAAGCGCCTCGGGCGAGCGCTTCGAGGAGCTGAGGGACCGGGAGTTCGGCCGTCTCGATCAGGGCGGGCACGTCTACCTCGACTATACGGGAAGCGGCCTGTACGCCGAGTCGCAGCTGAGGAGTCACGAGGCGTTCCTGGAGCACCACGTGCTCGGGAACCCGCACTCGGAGAACCCGGCGTCGGCCGCCGCCACGCGCATCGTGGAGGACGCACGCCGGGACGTGCTGGACTTCTTCGGGGCGGATCCGGGCGAGTACACGGTCGTGTTCGCGGCGAACGCGTCGGCCGCGCTCAAGCTGGTGGGCGAGGCCTTCCCCTTCGAGCGGGGCTCGCGCCTCGTGATGCTCGCCGACAACCACAACTCGGTCAACGGGATCCGCATCTACGCCGAGCAGCGGGGCGCGGAGTCGACGTACCTGCCCCTGGACGACGAGCTGAGGCGTGACGCGTCCGTTCCGATCCCGCCGGCCGGAGCCGCGCCCGGCCTCTTCGCCTTTCCCGGGCAGTCGAACTTCTCGGGCGTGCGCCATCCGCTCGAGCTGGTGGACGAGGCGCGCCGGCTCGGTTACGGGGTCCTCCTGGACGCGGCCGCCTACGTGCCGACCAACGTGCTCGACCTCGACGCCGTGCGCCCCGACTTCGCCTGCGTCTCCTTCTACAAGATGTTCGGCTTCCCCACCGGGGTGGGTGCGCTCCTCGCCCGCCGAGAGGCCCTGGCGCGACTCCACCGTCCCTGGTTCGCCGGGGGGACCGTCGAGTACGTATCCGTACAGAATCGCATGTTCCGCCTCCTCCCGGACGAGGCCAGCTTCGAGGACGGCACGCTGAACTTCCTCGGCATCGCAGCCGTCCCGAGAGGGCTCGACTTCCTGCGCGAGGTGGGCATGGAGCGGGTTCACGAGCGCGTCGCCGGGCTCACCGCCCGGCTCCTGGACATCCTCGGGTCCGCGCGGCACCCGCAGGGCGGGCCGGGCGCGCGGGTCTACGGTCCGCTGGACGCGAGGGACCGTGGGGGAACGGTGGCCTTCAACCTCCTCGACCCGGACGGCGCCATCGTGCCGTACGGCGAGGTCGAGCGGGCCGCGAGCGAAGTCGGCATCTCTCTGCGGGGCGGGTGCTTCTGCAACCCCGGCGCGGCCGAGCGTGCGCTGCGTCTGCCCGCCGAGCGCGCTCGCGCGTGCTTCGATTCGATCCCGCGGGGCTCGTTTTCGCTGCGGGAGTTCGCGACCTGCCTGGGAGGCGACACCGCCGTCGGCGCGCTGAGGGCCTCGGTGAGCATCCCGACCACGGCCGGGGACCTGGATCGCTTCGCCGCCTTCCTCGAGGATTTCGCTGACGCGAGGGCGTGAGCCGAGGCCCCGTCGGCCTGGGCTCAGAAGCGCGCGATGACGACGCGAAAGCCGATGAACGGCCGCCGCGCCCCCGGATCGGCCCCACCGCGGTTCGCGGCGCGAACGAAGTGCGCCGGGTCCGCGAACGAGCCCCCGCGCATCACCCATAGCGCCTCGGCGTCCAACCCCTCGGCGTCGTCGCCCGGGTCGTAGGGATAGGGCTGGTAGGGGCTCCTCGTCCATTCCCAGACGTTGCCGCTCAGGTCGTATACCTCGAAGGGGCACTCCGGGCACCCGTACGTGCCGACGGGGAGCGGGCTTCGGCCCAGGTAGTTGGCCCGGTCCCGCCTGGGCTCGTTCCCCCACGGGTAGATGCGGGCGTCGCCCCCGCGCGCGGCCTTCTCCCACTCGGCCTCGCTGGGCGGGCCGATGCGCCAGCCCTCGTCGAGGAGGGCGCGCAGGAGGGGCGGCGTGAGGGACGAGCTTCGCATCTCCGACTCGAGCCAGCGCCCGTACGCGAGGGCATCCGGCCAGGACACGAACGTCGCGGGATGGTCCGGCGGCGGGCGCAGCGTCCGCTCGTCGGCGAGCCGGTGGCCGGTCGCCGCGACGAAGGCCGCGTACTGCCCGACGGTGACCTCGTAGCGACCGATGTAGAAGGTCGGGAGGTCGACCAGGCCCTGCGCGTGCTGGGCGGACCAGCGCTCGATGTCGAAGGCCGAGGTGTCGACGGCGGGATCGCTTCCCATGAGGAAGGGGCCGCCGGGGATCTCCACGAAGCCCAGCAGCTCGTCGTCGGGCAGATACCAGGCGTCGGCCCTGAACCCGGGCACCTCCCCGAAGGACGCCGCCCGACCTTCGGCGGGTGCGAGACCCGCGTCCGCGGACCGTTGCGAGAGGAGGAGCGCGAGCCACACAGCCGCGACCATGCCGAGCGCGGCGAGGAGCACCCCCGCCTTCCTCAAGACGCGCCCGCCGTCCTGCCGCACGCGAACGACCAGGAGTGATCGCACGCCCTGCGGTAGAGCTCGGCTTCCGGCATGTCCATGAGGTTGCGCCCCCCCTCCCTCAGCAGAAGGCGGAGATCGAGGATCCTCGGCGCGGCGCGCGCGAGCCGCCGGGGCTCCAGGAGGTTCACGCACGCGGGCTGGAAGCGGAGCTCGCAGGCTCGGGAGAAGTAGCCCATCGCGAGGTCCTCGTCGCCCTCGAGGACGCGTCCCTGCGCATAGTGGACGCCGAGCTCGTTGCACGCCCAGGCCGAGGCGTCCCCGCAGTAGGTCGCCTCGAGCTGGACGAGTCGCTCGCATGCGCTCGGCCTGCCCTCGGCGCAGGCCTCCTCCCAGAACGGAAGGCTGTCTCCGACGTGCCGCCCGTCGGTCCGGCCCGTGAGGCTCATCACCCCGAAGAAGACGATCCAGATGCCCATGTGCGCCAGGTTCACGCGCGCGGGCTCCCACCCGCGCCGCGCGGCTGCCAGGACGTCGCTGTCGCGCAGCTTCGACACGAGCCCGTCGATGCCGCGCACGCTCAGGTTGAGGAGGGGCACGCACAGGAGCTTGTCGTAGAAGGTGGGAGCCCCGACGGAGCCCAGGACCGCGTACAGCGAGAACACCCCTACGCCGTAGAGGACGCCGAAGAGCGCCTTGCCGGTCGGCGAGCGCGGCGAGGTCGAGGGGTCGGTGATCAGCAGGTGGAGCCCGAGGAAGACGGCGGCCGGGATCTCGGAGTCGATGAAGTACGGGACGCCGGCCACCGACGCGTACAGGGCGCTGGCGGCGAAGAGGACGCCCGCCGCGAAGCCCGTGACGAGCGTGATCGAGAAGAAGTACATCACGACCAGGCCGACCGCGAACAGGAAGGTGTAGATCCCCGGGGCCAGCGTCAGCGTGGAGGCGATCTCCCGTCCCCAGGTGAGGTCGGTCGTGTTCGTGGCGATCAGCACGAGCGAGAAGAGCCCGAGGGAGAACGCCGAAGGGTTGAAGATGTGCACCCGCCGGCCTTCGCGGTGCCAGCGGACCAGCTCCTTGCCCAGGAAGCCGACCGCGATCATGAGGAACTGCAGGTAGAACCAGTCGTCGCGGAACCAGAGGAAGAGGTTGATGCTGAAGATGATCGGGAAGGGCCCGAAGCCCAGCGCGTAGCGCTCTCGCCGGGACCACGCGAGCAGCATGTCGAAGGCGTACGCGAAGAGGAGCTGCGCGGCGATGAGCGGGGCCATCTCGTACACGGGCCGCCAGAACCACCCCCAGTAGGCGAATACCGCGAGCTGGCACATCGCCTGGATGTAGTGTTGAGCGCGCAGCACCGTCGTCAGCGACCGGCCCGCGCCCTCCCGCTTGAGCCGGGTGAAGAGGACCGCCTGCCACGCCAGCAGGACGGCCCCGGCGCCCCAGAACGACAGGATGAGCCGCGGGTTCGCCTGGACCCTCGTCGTCAGGGACAGAGCCAGCAGCCCGAGCGTCAGCGCGAGCGGAACGTAGAGGCAGAAGCGGGCGGACGATGCCGTGGGGCGCCGGCGGTCCGCGGCGGGGGTCCGATCCCGGTCCTGCCTCGCGCGCGCGCGCCCGCGTCGTGCTGCAGCCATGCCGACTCACGTGGGGGAAGGATCTGTGGCGGCGGCGTCGAGCGCCTCCGCCTGGGGCCGAAAAGCTAGGTGCGGGGCGGAGCACGTGAAAGGAAGGCCCCGTGCGTGGGCGCCTGTGAGCCCCCAAGTTGCGCATCCTCTCCACGCACGCCGTCCGTCGCCTCGAGCCGGGAATGCCGCCGTTGTCGATCAAGGACTACATCCGCACGATCCCCGACTACCCGGCCGAGGGCATCCTCTTCCGCGACGTGACCGGGCTGCTGGAGGATGCCCGTGGGCTGAGGATCGCGGTGGACACGATCGTGCAGCGCTACACCGGGGAGGGCCTCGACCTCGTGGCGGGGATCGAGGCGCGCGGCTTCATCTTCGGCACCGCGGTGGCCTACGAGCTGGGCGTGGGCTTCATCCCGCTCCGCAAGGCCGGCAAGCTCCCGGGCGAGGTGATCGGCATCGACTACGAGCTCGAGTACGGAAGCGATCGGCTCGAGATGCACGTGGGGGCGATCCCCGAGGGGAGCCACGTTCTGCTCATCGACGATCTCATCGCCACGGGAGGGACCGCGCTGGCCGCCATCGACATGATCGAGAGCGTCGGAGGCGTGGTGAGGGAGTGCTGCTTCGTCATCGACCTTCCGGAGCTCGGCGGGGCCGAGCGCCTCGCCGAGCGCGGCGTCGCCTGCTTTGCCCTGTGCGCCTTCGAGGGCGTGTGACCTCCCGAGCCGTCGTCTGGCCCGAGCACGGGCGATCCTCCCGCGCGAGGCACGCCGGGCTCGTGCAGAGGCTCCCTAGGGAAGGGCGACGAGCCCGGCCCCGAGCTGGGGAACCGCCCACACGACCGCGAACCGGAGGACCTGACCGAGCATGCTGACGACCACGAACTCGACCGGCGACGTGCGCAGCGCGCCCGCCGCCAGGGCCAGCGCGTAGAACGGGGGCACGCTCAGCGTCGCCCCCGAGAAGATGACGGCCCTGCGGATCCACGGACCATCCTGAATGCGCGCCGCCAGCCGAGCCCGTCGGTTGCTCTCCAGGAACCCCAGGTGCGACACCGCCCTACGCGACCCGGCGTACACCATCGTCTTCGCCGCGATGCTCCCGACCGCCGAAGCGACCACGAGGGGCACCACGAACGCAGCGGGCAAAAGGGCCGACGTCGCCAGCAGGTAGACCTCGATGCCCCCTCCGACCGGCAGGAGGGAGGTGCCCAGCGCCACGCCGAACGTGGTGGCAACGGCGGCCAATGCTTCCCAGAGGGTCATGTGGGCAGGGTTGGTGGGGAGCGTCGTCGCCGTGCGGCGACGGCCGAAGCGAAGGGGGTCGGAGGGCGGACGGCCTCGTCGCCGGGAGAGGCAGCAGGGAAAGATTGCACGCTCGACGGAGCCCGTCCACGGTTTCGGTTCGCGTGCGGCGGGTCGACGGCCCTCGAGGCCGGCGGGCTCCACGGGCCGGCGGCGCTCAGCCGCCCCGAAGCCTCTCCGTATAGAGGCGCGACAGGCCCTCGGCGCTGGCGGCGCACACGCCTCGCTCCGTGACCAGGCCGGTGACGAGGCGGGCCGGGGTGAAGTCGAAGGCGGGGTTGGCCGCTCGCGTGCCCTCGGGGGTGATCGTCACCGAGGCGACCTGGCCGGAGGCGTCCCTTCCCCGTACCCGGGTCACCTCGTGAGGCGCCCGCTCCTCGATGGGCACCGTCGACGGGTCCTCCCCGACCCGCCAGTCCACCGTGGGTCCGGGCACCGCGACGTAGAACGGGATCCCGTTGTCGTGCGCGGCGAGCGCCTTGAGATAGGTCCCGATCTTGTTGAAGACCCCTCCGCGCGACGTGGTCCGGTCGCTGCCGGTGAGGACGAGGTCCACCAGCCCCCGCTGCATGAGGTGACCGCCCGCGTTGTCGACGATCACGGTGTGATCGACGCCGTGGCCGCCGAGCTCCCACGCGGTCAGCGCCGCGCCCTGGTTTCTGGGCCGCGTCTCGTCGACCCAGACATGGATGTCGATGCCTTTGTTAAACGCCTTGTAGACGGGCGCCAGCGC
>JBFFWJ010000087.1:0-9942 GCA_041570315.1 Longimicrobiales bacterium
CACGGCGGACGCCTGGGTGAGCGCGGTCAACGCGCTTGCCGATATCTCGCTCGGAAGCCGTGCCGGCGTCACCGTCAACCTCGGCTGGCAGGGGGGCGACGGCGTCACGGACGCCACCTCCGTCATCGCGACGCCGGCGCTTTCGCTGGGTGGGGGCTTCGGCGTGTTCGCCGGGTGGGCGGGGTCGTTCTCGTCCGACGGTGACGCTCACTTCGCCGAGGGTGGGCTCACGTACCTTCCCACCCCCGACATCCAGCTCGATCTGAACGGCGGCCGCGACGTGGAGCGCGGCGACTGGTTCCTGGGTGTCGGTCTCGCGACACGATGGGGCTCGTGATCGGAAGTCGCGCCACTCGGCGGACGGCACGACACCGCGTCGTGTGGTGAGATTCCCCACAGGAGACAGAGGCGGGCACCCGACATCGCCTCGATGGCTCGTCCCGCATTATGGGCGCAATCGGTCGACGTAGATTTCGATCGTGTAAGTCCGATGGCCGACGGTCGAGTCGTGCCGGGACGTCCGTGGCGGCCGTCGCCCCGACACCCGGTCGAAGAGAGGAACCTGCCCATGGCGCCTCCCAGCCCGCACCTCTCCGTTCCCGTTTCCGCCGGTGTCCCTGCCGAGGCAGGCAGTTCCGCGCACGGGCCCCTCGTCCAGATCGAGCTCCGGCGCAGGGAGTTGAGTCGGCGCTACGGCCTCTCCCCCGATCCTGTCCGGCACTTCCGGAGGCCGAGGGAGCAGGCCTTCACCGAGAGCCAGCGAGCGGACACGACGGTCCTGCTCGGCGGGCTCTCCCCGCGGCACGACCGCCTCGTCGAGGCTGCCGTCCAATCGCTCGGCTACCGATGCAAGGCTCTGCCGAACGTGACGCTGCACAGCTACGAGCTGGCCAAGGAGTACGGCAACAACGGCCTCTGCAACCCGACCTACTTCACCGTCGGCAACCTCGTCCACTACGTGCAGGATCTGGAGGCCGCAGGGATGAGCCGCCAGGAGATCATCGACTCGCACGTCTTCCTGACCGCCGGCTCGTGCGGGACGTGCCGCTTCGGCATGTACGAGGCCGAGTATCGGCTCGCCCTCGCGAACGCCGGCTTCGACGGCTTTCGCATCCTCACCTTCGGGACCGACGAGGGGATCGACCAGCGCACCGGTGAGAAGGCCGGGCTCGACCTGAACACCGACTTCTTCCTGGCGCTCGTGCAGGCCTTCAACGTCGCGGACGTGCTGAACCAGTTCCAGTACAAGATCCGAGCGTACGAGGTCGAGCCGGGCTCGGTGGACGCGGTGACCGGGGAAGTGCTGGACGACCTGTACGAGCTCCTGCGGAACCGGAGGCCGTTTCGCCTCGAGGACTCCGGGGCCCGCGTCCTCGCGGGGACGGGCTTCGCAGGCGCTGCCGGGTACCTCGGCAAGTTCCTCCACATGCTGTCGAGCCCGGACCTGCCGAACGCGATGGCGGATGCCCTGCGCAAGTACGACCGGGTCGAGATCGATCCGTTCCGGGTGAAGCCGATCGTCAAGCTGACCGGGGAGTTCTGGGCGCAGACCACGGAGGGCGCGGGCAACTTCCACATGCACCGGTTCCTGGAGCGTGAAGGAGCGGAGGTGTACGTGGACAGGTCGCTCTTCATGCGCATCGCGTACATGCTCTTCCACCACCAGCGCCTCACGATGGAGCGGAAGGGCCTCCGGGCGGGCAGGAGCAGGCTCGCGCACTACAGGTCCTACTACCGCAAGCGGGCGATACTGGGCCTCGCGGAGCGCATTCTGAAGCGGGAGAACGACCGGCTCATCGCCGCGATGGGCCACACGCTTCATCCGATGATCGACCACTACGAGCTCGAGCGCCTGGCCCAACCGTACTGGGATTGGCGCACGAGCTCGGGGGAGAGCCACCTCGAGATCGCGGAGAACATCTACTACCACCAGCACCACCTGGCTCACATGGTGCTGAGCCTCAAGCCCTTCACCTGCATGCCGAGCACGCAGTCCGACGGCGTGCAGGCCAAGGTGGTCGAGCGGTTCCCCGGCATGATCTTCCTTCCCATCGAGACGTCGGGGGACGGCGAGGTCATCGCTCACAGCCGTGTGCAGATGGCGCTCGGCAGCGCACGGGTCAAGGCCCGCAAGGAGTTCGCCGATGCCGTCGCGGCCACGGGGCGCACGCTCGACGAGCTCAAGGCCTTCGTCGACGACCGCCCCGAGCTCACGCGGCCCTCCTTCGCGGTTCCCCACCACGAGGGTGTCGCCGGACGCGCCGCCAACTTCGCTCTGCACGTCGGCAACCTCATAGGCAACCGCCCCGTGAGGGTGTCCGCCGGCCTGGAGACGATCGAGCCGGAAACCGCTCCCGAGCCCTCGGAGGTGTTCCCGTGAACGCGTCGACGCGGTATCTGGGGATCGACGTCGGCTCCACGACGGTCAAGGCGGTGCTGGTCGACGGAGGCTCGGACGAGATCGTCTGGAGCGACTACCAACGCCACGAGGGCAAGCAGCTCGAAAAGGCGCTCGACCTGCTGAGCGCCCTGCACGCGATCCACCCCGAGGTGGACGACGGACGCACGCGCGCCTTCGTGACGGGAAGCGGCGCGGCGCGTCTCGAGGAGCTCATCGGCGCCAAGTTCGTCCAGGAGGTGAACGCGGTCGCGCTGGCGGTCGAGAAGACGTACCCGGACGTGGGCTCCGTCGTGGAGCTCGGGGGACAGGACGCGAAGATCATCATCTTCAAGGACGACCCGACCAGCGGTGGGAAGAAGAAGATCCCCACCATGAACGACAAGTGCGCCGGCGGTACGGGAGCGGTGCTCGACAAGATCAGCGCCAAGCTCGGCATCCCGGCGGAGCAGCTCGCCCAGCAGGGCTACGACGGGCTCAAGATCCACCCCGTGGCCGGCAAGTGCGGTGTGTTCGCCGAGACCGACATCAACAGCCTGCAGCTCGTCGGCATCCCGACCGACCAGCTCATGGCCTCGCTCTTCGACGCGATCGTGGGGCAGAACCTTTCGGTGCTCACCCGCGGCCATACGCTCAGGCCGCAGGTGCTGCTCCTGGGAGGGCCGAACACGTTCATCAAGGGCATGGCCGAGGCGTGGAAGGCCAACATCCCACCGATCTGGGAGGAGCGCGAGGTTGCGCTCCCCGAGGGCGTCGATCCCAAGGACCTCGTCTTCGTGCCCGGCAACGCCCAATACTTCGCGGCGATGGGCGCCGTCGAGTACGGGAAGACCGAGGACGACGACGTGGGGTGCTACACCGGGCTCGGGGCGCTGCGCGCTCACGTCGAGCAGGGCTCGGACGACGACAGGCCCTTCTACGCCGCGGGCCTCAGCACGAGCCCCGAGGAGCTGAAGGCGTTCAGGGAGAAGTACCGGAGGGAGCCCTTCGAGCCCGCCACCTACGAGCCCGGGGAGGTCGTGCAGGCGTTCCTCGGGCTCGACGGGGGCTCGACGTCGACGAAGGGAGTCCTGATGGACCGGGACTCCAACGTGCTGGTCAAGGCGTACCAGCTCTCCAAGGGCAACCCGATCGAGGACACGAAGGAGATCGTCGGGAAGCTGCGCGCGGCCGTGGAGGACCAGGGGGCGAGCCTTCAGGTCCTCGGGTTCGGCGTGACCGGGTACGCCAAGGACGTGCTCAAGGACGTCTTCGGCGCCGACGTGGCGATCGTCGAGACCGTCGCCCACACGTCCTCGGCGCTCCACTTCTACGACGAGGTCGACGTCATCTGCGACGTCGGGGGCCAGGACATCAAGATCATGGTCCTGAGGGACGGGCAGGTGAAGGACTTCAAGCTCAACACGCAGTGCTCGGCCGGAAACGGCTACTTCCTTCAGAGCACCGCCCAGAGCCTGGGCATTCCCGTCGAGCAGTACGCCGACGTCGCCTTCTCGGCGGACGCGATGCCGAACTTCAGCTACGGCTGCGCGGTCTTCATGCAGTCCGACATCGTGGACTTCCAGCGCCAGGGCTGGACCCCCCAGCAGATCATGGCCGGGCTCGCGGCGGTGTTGCCCAAGAACATCTGGCTGTACGTGGCGCAGATCCCGAACCTCGCGCGGCTCGGGCGGCGCTTCGTGCTGCAGGGCGGGACCCAGCACAACCTCGCCGCGGTCAAGGCTCAGGTCGACTTCATCCGGTCGAAGTTCCGCGGGGACGGCGTGGAGCCCGAGATCGTCGTCCACAAGCACTGCGGCGAGAGCGGCGCCATCGGCGCCGCCATCGAGGCCATGCGCGTCCTGGAGGGAGTGGGCGCGTCGTCCTTCGTCGGGCTCGAGCGCACGGCCACGACCACCTACGAGACGACGACCAACGAGGACACCCGCTGCGACTTCTGCAAGAACAGCTGCCTGCGGACCTTCATCGACGTCCTGGGTGCGGAGACCGGCGCCGCCCCGCTCGTTCAGATCACGGACTCACGGGAGCCCCAGAGCACGCCGAGCACCAAGGTCCCGCTGCGGCCCGGAGCCCACCGGCTCATCGTCGGGAACTCCTGCGAAAAGGGCCTCGTCGAGGACCTCGAGTCGATGCGGGTGATCAAGGCACAGCTCGACGCCACCGCCAAGGACACCGCGAACCTGATCGACGTCGCGGCGCGCGGCGCCTTCAAGAGCTACGCGCCCGAGATCGTGGCCGACCCGGCTCCGAGGCCGGCGATCACCGTCGCGCAGCGCGAGCGGGCGAAGCGTGTGGCCGCGCGGGCCGACCTCCGCATCGGAATGCCGCGAGTGCTGGCCCTCTACCAGATGGCGCCGCTCTTCCGGACCTACTTCGAGGCGCTGGGCGTGCAGCCGAAGAACATCGTCTTCTCGAGCACGACCTCGCCGAAGCTCTACAAGGAGGGGGCCAAGCGCGGTGCGATCGACCCGTGCTTCCCGAGCAAGCTCGCGATTCCGCACGTGCACAACCTCCTGTACGTGAAGCACGAGCACAAGCCGCTCGACGTGATCTTCTTTCCGATGATCGACGACGTGCCTTCGGACATGACGAGCGCGATCGGGCACCGCATCTGCCCGACGATCACGGCCACGCCCGAGCCGACGAGGGCCGCGTTCACGAAGGAAGTCGACCTCTTCGCCAAGAAGGGGATCCGCTTCCTGAACACCTTCGTCAACATCGGCCAGCGCGACCTCTTCGAGCGCCAGATGTACCGGGACTTCGCCGATCTGCTGGGGCTGTCCGCGGCCGAGAACAGGCGCGCGATCGACGCCGGCATGCAGGCGCTCGAGGCCTTCTCGAGGGAGCAGCGCGCGATCGCCCGTGCCGAGCTGGAGCGGCTGGAGCGGGAGAACCGCCTCGGCCTCGTCGTGCTCAGCCGGCCGTATCACGCCGACGAGGGGATCAACCACCAGATCCTGGGGGAGTTCCAGAAGCGAGGCTATCCGGTGTTCACGCCTTCCAGCCTCCCCATCGACGACGAGACGCTCGACCGGCTCTTCGGCGACGAGATCCGCGAGGGCGTCGTCGAGGACGGGCTCGACATCCGGGACGTGTGGAAGAACGCCTACAGCGAGAACTCGAACTGGAAGATCTGGGCGGCGAAGTTCGCGGCGCGCCATCCGAACCTGATCGCGCTGGAGATCGCCAGCTTCCGTTGCGGCCACGACGCCCCGATCCTGACCGCGATCGAGAGCATCGTGGAGGAGTCCGGCACACCGTTCTTCAGCTTCCGCGACCTCGACGAGAACAAGGCGTCGGGCTCGATCAAGATCCGCATCGAGACCATCCATTACTTCCTCGAGCGCTACCGCGAGGGCCTGGTGCGCGAGGTCGAGATCCGCAGCCTGATCGAGGAGGAGCTCGAGGCCATGCGGGAACAGCTCACGCAGCTTCCGGCGACCGACCAACCGCTCGTCGAGCTGACGCTGGGACGCCGACAATGAGCGCCGTGCTCCGGCCTCTCGGCATCGTGGCCTCGGCCGCAGTGGTGGGCGCGACGGGACTCGCCGCTCCGACGCTCGAGGCCCAGGAGACCGCGTACCCCCCACCTCTCACGATCGACGCCGTTCGCCCGCTCGCCTACGAGCGCGAGCTCGCCAAGCGGAGCGCGGAGATCGTCGACGCGCTGCTCGAGGGCGTCGCAGCGACGAGTGAAGAGCTCGCCATCGAAGCCTACGACCGCGCCGTGGGACACGCCCGCGCGCTGGTCGAGATGGCGCCCGCCGAGCCCAACGCGCACTACCTGCTCGCGGGGGCGCTCGGTTACCGGCTCGAGCACTCGGGGATTCGCGAGAAGGTGAGGCTCGGAGGGGAGACGAGACGGCAGGCCGAGATCGCGCTCGAGCTCGATCCGGACCACCCCGGGGGGCATCACGTCATGGGCCGGCTGCACGCGGCAACCATGCGCTTGAGCTCCTTCGCCCGCTTCCTCGCCCGGCGCCTCCTGGGCGCGGAGCTCATGGACGGCGCGTCGTGGGAGGGGGCGGAGATGCACCTGACGAGGGCACGGGAGCTGGAGCCGACGAATCCGCGTCACGCCGCGGAGCTCGGGCAACTCTACCTGGACACCGGCCGGCGCGAGGCCGCGATCGCGGAGTGGCGTCGCGCCATCCTGGAGGGCCTGGCCCTCGATCTCACCGATCGCCTGGCAGTCGAGCGCTCGCGCGAGGAGCTCGCAGAGCTCGGTTGCTCCGAGACGACCTGCCCGCCCTGACGCGCTCAGCGCTCCTCGATCGCGAGGTTCACGAGTCGCCGGAAGCGGTCCAGAGGGTTCCGCCCGCGCGGGGTCTGCGTGAAGACGAGGCCGACGACCTCCCGCTGTGGGTCGATCCACGCATCGGTGCCGTCCGAGCCCCCGTGCCCGAAGACGCCGTCGGAGAGGCTCCATCCGTACCCGTAGTGGGAGGCGTCGTCGCCCTCGCCCGAGACGTGCGCCTTCGGGGTCGTCATCTCCCGGACGCTCTCCTCGCTCAGGATGCGGACGCCGCCATGGACGCCGCCGTTCAGGAAGGTCTGCGCGAAGATCGCGTAGTCCCACGCAGTCGAGATCATGCCGCCGGAGCCACGCGCGAAGGGGTACTCGACGGGTCCGCCGGGCGTGCCACCGGGCTCCCAGCCGCCGTCCCCACCCCTCCGATAGTAGACGGCGCCCATCCGGTGGAGCTTGCCGTCGAGCTCGTGACCCGCCCGGTGGTTGTAGCTGTCCTCCATGCCGAGCGGCTCGTAGACGGCCTCCCTCAGGTAGTCCTCCAGCAGCTGCCCGGAGGCGATCTCGACGAGGGCGGCCAGCGTGTTGTAGCCGGGGTTGTTGTAGCTGTAGCTGGTTCCGGGCGGCACCGACGCCCCCACGCTTCCGAAGCGCGCGACCTCGAGCTGCAGGGTGGGCGCCTCGGGGTGCTCGGCCGACGCTCCCATGAGAGGATCGAGGAAGAGCGTCGGGATGCGAAGTCCGCTGGAGTGCGAGAGGAGATGGCCGACCGTGATGAAGCCGGAGCGGTAGTTGTCCCAGGCGGGGAGGTACGTTCGGACCAGGTCCCCGTAGCGGAGCTCGCCACCCTCGACGAGCTGGGCGACGGCCGTCGCGACGACCGGCTTCGTGTTCGACGCCATGCGGAACATCGTGTTCCGCTCCATCGGCAGCCCGCGCTCCTCGTCGCGCATCCCGATCGCCTCGTGCAGGACGACTCGCCCCTCCCGCGCCACGAGGAGCACGACGCCGACGAGGTCGCCGCGCTCGACGGCGTCCTCGTAGAGCCCGACCGCGCCCCGGAGCACGGCCGGCGACATCCCGACGTCCTCGGCGTGGCCGTACGAGAGGGTACGGACGTGCTGCGCCGCGAGCGGAGGCGAGCCGAGGGCCAGGCCGAGGGAGAGGACGAGGGCGGGACGGGCCCGGATGGGCCATCGGGGCGAGATCATGAGTCGGACCTGAGCTGACGTCGGGGATGCGCGGGACGGGGGAGTCTAGGAAGCGGGGCGCCGCGGGCGCCAGTCGGTGAATCCCCCGCCCTCCCCGGGGAGATCCCCCGACTCCCGCAAAGGCCCGAGCGCTGGCACCTTTCTTCGGCGTCCCACTCCGGGTCCCGAGCTGTCCCGCGGCCCGGCAGGGCGCCGCCCGATCGCGGGATGACCCTCACCAACAACCCCGAACGCGAGCACGACATGAGCGAGACCACGACCGACCTCGGCTTCGAGATCCGCATCGAGGGCCCGATGGACGCGGCCGTCGAGACGGTGACCGCGGCCCTGCAGCAGAAGGGATTCGGCATCCTGACCACGATCGATCTGAAAGGGGCCTTCGCCGAGAAGCTGGGCGTCGAGTTCCGCCCCTATCTGATCCTGGGCGCCTGCAACCCCAGGCTGGCGCACAGGGCCGTGTCGGCGCGCCCGGAGGTGGGGATGCTGCTCCCCTGCAACGTGACGGTCGAGTCCGGACCCGGCGACGCCGTCACCGTGCGCATCACGGACCCGCGCGCGATGTTCGCGGCCGGGGACTTCGGAGGAGATCCGGTCATGGAGTCCGTCGTCGACGAGGCGCGTGAGCTGCTCATGGCCGTCGCGGAGGATCTCCGGGGGGAGGCGCCCGAGGCCTGACGGAGGGCTCGAGAGCACCCGCCACACCGCTGGAGCCACCCGGGCGCCCGGACCGCGGTCGAGCGGTCCCCGCTACAGGTAGCGCTGGAACAGGACCATCCCGATCAGCGTGAGGCTGACCAGGAGGGCGACCGCGCCCCTGCGCCCCTCCTCGTAGGCCTCCGGCAGGAGCTCGTCGAGCACCATGAACACCATCGCCCCGGCGGCGAAGCCGATTCCGAACGGGAGCGCCGGCCGGAACGCCTCGACGAAGAGAAAGGCCGGCACGGCCATGAGCGGCTGCGGGAGCGAGGAGAAGATGCTCCACCCGGCGCACTTCGCCACCGAGACGCCCCTCGGCCGCAACACGGCGCTGATGGCGACGCCCTCGGGCACGTTGTGCACCGCGATCGCGATCGTGATGACCGCCCCGAGCGTCTGGCCGCCCCCGAAGGCGACACCGACGGCTACGCCCTCGGCGAACGAGTGCACCGTCATCACGATGACCATGAGGAGCATCTGACGGGCGTCGGCTCCCCGAAAATCTCCGAACGCCACGTCCCGCTCGGACAGAAAGCGCTGCGTGAGCAGGATGAAGACGACCCCGAGCACCGCGCCGCCGATCGTCTGCCACTCCCCATGGCCGCGCCCTTCGGCCACCAGCCCGAAGCTGGCGCCGAGCATGAGACCCGCGGCGATCGCGTTCGCCACGGCGACGACCTGGGGCGAGATCTTGCGCACGAAGGCGAAGGGGATCGCCCCCAGCCCCGTCGCGAGCGCCGTGCCGAGCCCGTAGAGGAACACGCCGAAGGTGCGGCCGAGCAGGCTCACTGGGCGAGCCCCCCGAGGAGGACCACGATGCCCATCGCCACGAGGGTGACGAGCGCGATCGTGGTGCGGCCGGCCTGCCGGTAGCACTCCGGCAGGAGCTCGAACAGGACGAGGTAGACGAGGCTGCCGAAGGCGAAGCCGATCGTGACCGGGAGGAGCCCCGGCACCGCCTCGAGCAGGGCGAAGGTGACCACGGCGAGCAGAACCTGCGTGACGTTCGTGAGGACTCCGAGCGCGGCGGCCGCGCCCCCCCGGACCCCGCGCGCGCGGAGCACCGCACAGAGGATCGTCGCCTCCGGCACGTTGTGCACCCCGATCGCCACGACCAGGACGATGCCGAACGGAACGCCGACGCTCATCGCTGCCCCGATCGCGACCCCCTCCGAGGCCGAATGCAGCGCGTTGACCAGCATGACCCGGTAGCCGTAGACGCTGCTGGACTCGTCGAGCCGGTTGAGGTCCAGCTCCTCCGTGCCGGCGGCGAGGTGCGTGAGCCAGACGAAGAAGATGCCCAGGGCGGCGCCCGCCGCGCCCTCCAGCGGGAGGTAGGCGCGACCGGCGCTCATGAGCAGGTACGCCGCGCCCAGCATCAGGCCCGC
>JBFFWJ010000088.1:0-9920 GCA_041570315.1 Longimicrobiales bacterium
GCGCGCGACGGTGGCCGTGACCCTCGTGTCGGGGCTCCGACCCATCCGGTCGAGGGCGTCCGCCACCTCCTCCCCGCCAAGCACGCTCACGAGCGTGGACTCGCCGAGAGCGACGCGGAGCGCCTCGGTGACGTCCTCGCCCAGCCCGATCCTGTCCGTCCGGTTCTCGACGTGGGCCACGAGGACGGAGTCCGAGGGGCGCACGACACCCTGCGCGACAAGCGACCCCACCGGCCCGATCCCCAGCACCCACATCGTCAGGTAGGCCACGACCGACGTGACGAGCAGAGCCAACCCCCCCACGCCGAGGAGCACGGCGTTCTTCCAGGTGAGCAGATCCTGACCGTGGAGCGGATGCGCATGCGGGATGACGTGCACCTGCTCCGGCGTCAGGCCCTCCAGCTCGTTCGGATCGACGACGTCCTCGATGCGCAGCCATGGGATTCCACCCTGGACGACCGCGGTCGCGATCGTGACCGGAAGGCCGAGCACGAGGAGGACGAGCGCCATCGTCGGGGTCCACCCGGGAAGCCCGATCCGATGGGTGGCGAGCTGGACCGCCTCGAAGCTCACCGCCCCGAAGAGCAGGTAGGCGGCCAGCACCTGCCACACCGAGCGGCGGTGGATCTCGCGGGCGAGCTTGCGAAGCGCATGCATCGGGGGGTCGTCTCGAAGGGGCGGGCTCTCGTGTCCTCCGACCCGGGCCGCCGGGGCCTCGGGCTCCGGGGAGAGTGGGCTCCGTCAGGGGAATCTTCAAGCTCCGAGCGTCGCGACCGTCGCGGGAGGTCCGGTGTCGCGGTATCATTGAGGGGTGATCAGGCCACTACGAACGTCGAAGGCGCGAGCAACGGCTCGGGGAGCGCTGCTCCTGGGCGTGCTCGCGCTCGTCTCCGCCTGCGCGGGGGGGCAGGCCCGAAACCCCTTCGACCCCTCGGCCCCGTCCGGCATCGAGAACCGTATCCGCATCGACGTCCAGAACCTGAACTTCAACGACGCCACGGTCTACGCCATGCGTCAGACCCAGCGGATCCGTCTCGGGCGGGTGACCGGAAAGACCGACCAGACCTTTCGCATCGACTGGAACGTGGCGCAGCCGATCGCCTTTCAGATCGAAGTGGTCAGCGGGAGGTCGTGCCGCACCGAGCAGGTGAGCGTCGACCAGAACTCGCGCGTGTGGGTGACGATTCCCTCCGACACGGGGTTCGGGGCTTGCAGGGCGGGCCGCAGGTGAAGCTTTCGGCGGCACGTCTGCTTCTCGCGAGTGCGGCGATGCTGACGGTCGCGGCGGGCTGCATGCACCAGGGACGGCAGCTCGGGGGCGGGGGTGACGACCCCTTCGGGGGACCGGCGGGCTCCCGGCCGAGCCAGCTCCGGATCGAGGTCAACAACATGAACTTCGCCGACGCCCGCCTCTACGTGATCCGCAACGCGGGGACGCGCGTGAGCCTCGGCAACGTCGGCGGCAACCAGCAGGAGTCCTTCACCATCGAATGGCTCATGGTCCAGGACCTGCGGATCGAGATCAACCTCCTCGCCGGCCCGACGTGCACGACCGAGCGCATCGTCGCCGAGCCCGGCGACATCATCGAGCTCCAGATCCAGTCGGTGTTCAGCCGATCGTCCTTCTGCCGGTACTAGTTTCCTGTAACAGTTGAACGATTGGCATGGATCGAGCTTCGCTCGATCTGTCGCGGCGGGGCCGGCGGCTCGGTGCGCTGGCGGGCCGCTGTTTCAAGGCGTCCCATCGCCTGGCCCAAGCCCCTCAGTCGTACAGAAGGAAGGGCTCCACCGACGCGCGGAAGTCCGCGAGCTCCGCCGATGAGTCCCCGAGGATGTCATCCACCGCGGCGCCGGAGTCGATGCCCTCACGCAGGCCGTCGTGTCCCCAGAGGATGTCGATCGGCATGAGATCCTCCTCGTACTCGTAGGGGGGGCGACGCCACGCGAAGTCGTCCGGCGCGATCGAACGGACGGCCGAGAGCAACGCGACGGCCGTGCGCACCGGCTCGAAGCGGTCCCGGTCCTCGACGTGGAGCTGCGCTCCACCGCAGACGACGCCCCCATGCTTCTGAAACGTCGGCTGGAAGTGACACGGTCGCAGGCGCACGCGTCCCCTCAAGCGGGGCCCGGCCTCCCTCGCAAGATCGACCGGGTCGAGGTACGGCGCCCCGAAGAGCTCGAAGGGACGGGTCGTGCCGCGACCTTCCGAGAGGTTGGTGCCTTCGAGCAGAACCATCCCGGGGTACACGTCGCACGAATCGGTCGTGGGCAGATTGGGGCTGGGCATGACCCAGGGCAGACCCACGTCCGCCCAGGTCATCCACCTGCGCCAGCCCTCGCACGGGATCACCTCCAGCTCGCACGCGATGCCGCGCGTCTCCTTGAGCCAGAGCGCCAGCTCCCCGCACGTCAGCCCGTGGCGGAGCGGCACGGGGTGCAGGCCGACGAAGGACTCGAAGCCCGGCCGCAGCACCGGGCCCTCGAGCCGGACGCCGCCGATCGGGTTCGGTCGATCGAGCACGACGAAGCGGACGCCCTCCTCGGCGCACGCCTCCATGGCCAGCGCCATCGTCCAGACGAAGGTGTAGACGCGAACGCCCACGTCCTGGAGGTCGAAGAGGAGCGCGTCGAGATCCCGGAGCATGGCCGCGGTCGGCTTGCGAACGTCACTGTAGAGGGAGTGGACCGGAAGGCCGGTCACCGGATCGCTGTAGTGCTCCGACTCGACCATGTTGTCCTGCTTCTCGCCGCGCGCCCCGTGCTGGGGACCGAAGAGGGCGCGAAGCGGGAATCCGGCGCCGAGGAGGGCATCGACGGACGACTCCAGGTGCCGGGTGACCGACGCGGGGTGCGCGACCAGCCCCAGCCGCTCGGACCGCAGGTGGTCGGCCGCTCCCCCCAGCACGCGCTCGACACCGAGCCTGACCCGGACGTGACTCATGGCCTAAACATAGATCGCCGGCTCCGGGCCCGCCCACGGCGCCACGTGGTCGAGACGCCGGGCGGGCCGGCCGGCGCTACCGGCTCGTCAGGATGCTCACGAGCTCGTCGAGGATGCCGAGCGGCGTCTCGGTGAAGGCCCCCGGGTCCGAGCTGTTCACCTGGAGCGCGACCCCGAGGCCGTGCCGGGGGAAGTAATAGGCCTCGGTGCGATATCCGGGCATGAACCCGCTGTGGCCCCAGGCGGCGCCTGCGCCGAGCTCCATCATGATCACGCCGAGGCCGTATCGGGCCTCCGGTCCGAGGGGCGCCGGGACGCCCGCCCGCACCTCGCCGAGCAGCCTCGGGTCGAAGGCACGGCCCTCGTGCACGTGCCGGACCCACAGCGCCAGGTCCAGAGCCGTCGCGGCGTAGCCACCCCCGCCCCACTCGAACTGCGGGTTGAAGGACAGCCGCCCTTCGTCGACGGTCGCGTCGAAGGAGCCGAACGGGTGCCGCGGACCCGCGTACCCGTTGATCAGCCCCTCCACCCGCGGCCCGTCGGAAGGCACCGTGCCGTGCAGCTGCAGCGGCTCCAGCAGACGCCGGCGGATCTCCTCGTGCGCCGATCCCCCGGCCACCCGCTCGACGATCATCGCGACGAGGATGTAGTTCGTGTCCGAGTACTCCCACCCGCCACCCGGCTCGAAGGCCGGCTGCCGGTCGAGGAGGTACGAAAGCCGCTCCTCGGGCGTGAACGTACGCAGGGGCCGGGCCCGCAGCTCCTCGAGGAAGGCCGGGTCGAGCTCGTAGCGGGCGATCCCGCTCGTGTGGGCCATCAGCTGGCGGACCGTCACCTCGCGCCCGTTCGGCACTCGAGCCAGCCACGTCTCGTCCGCGAGGTAGTCGGCGACGGGCGCGTCGAGGTCCAGGCGGCCCTCGGCGACGAGCTGCAGCGCGGCGGCGGCGAAGTACGTCTTGCCGACGCTGCCCGCCAGCATGCGATCGGACGCCTCGATCGGACGTCGCGCGACCGTGTCCGCCCACCCGGAGCTGAAGCGCGCGGAGCTGCCGTCCGCGAAAGCCGCGGCGAACACCGCCCCGGGAATCGCCGAGCCCTCCACCCATGCGTCCAGCCGGCGCCTCGCCTCGTCCAGCGCCGTGCGCGGCGGACGGCCGCCCTGCCGGCGGATCGACGACACGACCACGGGCTCGACGAGCCTCTGGCCCTCCGTCTCTCCCCCATGGATCCGCCGCACCACGTCCATCCCCGAGGTCACGCGGCCGAACACGGCGAAGCCCTGCCCGTCCGGATTCCGCGCGCCCCCTTCGTCGAGGGACGGCTGATCCCCGATGGAGACGAAGAAGGACGCCCGCCCCGTGTCGGGCCCGCCACGGGCCATCGACAGCGCTCCCTCGACGTGGGACAGGCCCGTCACGCTGGTCGCCTCGAGCGGGATCGGGGGTCCGAGGCGGTCGCGCGCCGAGGGGGCCGGAGCCGCCTGGATCACGTCGATGCGCACCGAGTCGTCCGGCTGGTTGTCGGGCCGCACGCTCCGGTAGAAGGCGGCTCCGTCGAAGACGCCGCCGTCCACGTAGTGGAGGAAGTTGGCCGCCGTGATCGGCGCCCGGCTCGGGTAGACGAGGGCTCCGATCTCGCCGAGGGCGGTCGTGATCGTGATCGCGACCTCGTCTTCGGGCGCCTGCGCCGCCACGGGCACCGTGACGGTGAAGCCGAGCCACAACCCGGCTCGGCACCCGCGACGCCACCGGCGCGCTGCCGCGCGCGACCGTCGAGGCCACGCCCGCGCACCCGCAGCCGCGGTTGCGGCCGCGCGACGGGCCGGGTCGGGTCGGGACGCGCCTGACGCGCCGGCGCCAACCCCCCGCACGGCTCAGTTGCGCTCGACCGTGACCGGCGCCAGGTGACGCTCGCCGTCGACCGTGAGGACGGCCGTGTACGTCCCGGGCTCGACGTAGTCGCGGCGGCGGCGGGGGCCGCTCTCGCCCGAGCCGGCCGGCCCACGCTCCAGCGTCCATTCGGCGGCGTGGAGCCCCGCCGACCCGCCCGCCTCGAGCTCGGCCACCAGCGCTCCCGAGCCGTCCTCGATGCGCAGCGTCACCGTCGCGTCCTCGCCGAGCCAGTAGTGGACGTACGCGCTCCGCCCGCCGACGGCCGCGCCGCCGCGCCCTCCTCCCGCCGGCACCCGCCCTCCCTCGGCCCCGAAGACGTGCGCCTCCTGGGCGATGATCTGGCTCGTCAGCTGCTGGAGCCGCCGGACATCGAACGCGAACATGCCCCGGCCGTGCGTCGCAGCCACCATGATGTCGTCTCTGGGATGGACGACCAGGTCGTGCACGAAGGTGCTCGGAAGGGCGCCCGCGAGCGCATGCCACTCCGCACCCCGGTCGAGGGAGACGTAGACCCCGACGTCCGTGCCCACGTAGAGGACGTTCTCGTTCTTCGGGTCCTCGCGGAGGATGTTGACCGGCCCGAAGGGGATGTTGCGCACGATGCTCTCCCAGGAACGCCCGTAGTCGCCGGACCGCCAGACGTAGGCCGCGAAGTCGTCGCTCCTGCGTCCGTTCTGCGTCACGTACACCGTCCCCTCGTCGTACGCCGAGGCAACGATCTCCGAGGTGAACCGGTCCGGGTGCAGGCCGGCCGAAATGTCGACCCACTCCCCGCCGGGGCGTCGCACGTGCACGCGCCCGTCGTCGGTCCCGGCGTAGAGGAGGCCCGGCGCCATGGGCGACTCGGCCAGAGCGGTGATCGTCTGGAACGGGATGTCGCCCGAGCGCGCGGGATCGTCGTGGGAAAGATCCGGGCTGATGCGCTCCCAATCGTCTCCGCGGTTCGTCGAGCGGAAGACGTGGTTCATTCCGTGGTAGATCGTATTCGGGTCGTGCGGCGAGAGGATGAAGTGCGCGAGCCACTGACCGCGCAGCGGCGGCTCTCCGGGCTCGGGCAGCGGAACGATCGAGCTGGTCTCTCCCGTGCCGAGATCGGTGCGGGAGATCGATCCGTAGAAGCCCGCCGAGTAGACGAGGTCGGGGTCCCGCGGATCGATCGCGTGGTGGCTTCCCTCTCCGCCCGGGGCGCCCTGCCAGCTCGTGGCCGGGATCGCCTGCCGCCCCGCCGACAGGTCGACGACGCCGGAGTACGAGCCGTGGTCCTGGACGGATCCGTACACACGGAACGGATCGCCCATGTCGTGGCTCACGTTGAAGAAGGTCACCACCGGGAGCTCCACGAAGAAGCGCCAGTTCTCACCCCCGTCGTACGAGACGTAGGCGCCCCCGTCGTTGTTCGCGACGAGGTAGTCGGAGTTGTTCGGGTCGATGTAGAGCCCGTGGTGGTCGACGTGCATCCCGGTCAGTCGGCGGAAGGTGCGCCCCCCGTCCTCCGACACGTGCATCTGGACGCCGAGGACGTAGATCTTGTCGACATCGTTCGGGTCGACGCGGATCTGTCCGAAGACCCAGCCGTAGGTGCCTCCCAGGCTCTCCATGTACTCGCCGTGCTCGCTCGTCTGGCGCCACGACAGGCCGCCGTCGTCGGACCGGAAGACCGTCGCGCCGCGGATCACGCCGCCGCGCGGCCGCCCGTAGGCGTCCGTGGACCCTTCGGGCGCCTCCCGCGCGATCTCGTAGTTGTCGACGAAGGCGTAGACCGTCTCCGGCTGCGAGCGCGCGATGTCGATCCCGATCCTGCCCCGGTAGCGCGCCGCCGGCAGCCCCTCGTTGACCGGCGTCCAGCTCTCGCCCCCGTCGGTGCTCTTCCACACGCCGGACCCGGTGAAGTACTCGTCCGATCCGGTGAAGGCCGGCTCGTTGCGCGGATCGTTGAACTTCGCGCGTCGGCGCTGCCAGGTGGCGGCGTAGAGCGTGGCGGGATCGTCGGGGTGGATCACCAGGTCGATCGCGCCGGTCATCTCGTCGACGTAGAGCACCTTCCGCCAGGTGAGGCCCCCGTCGACCGTCTTGTAGACGCCCCGCTCGGGATTGTCACGATACTCGTGGCCGCTGGCGGCGACCCACACGACGTCCGGGTCGGTCGGGTGGACCACGATGCGTCCGATCGTCTGAGTCTCCGCGAGACCCGCGTGCGTCCACGTCTCTCCGGCATCGGTCGACTTGTAGACCCCCGCACCGGCATGAGAGCTGCGGAAGATGTTCGCCTCGCCCGTCCCCACCCAAACCCGATCGTGATCCGAGGGCGAGATCGCTATGTCACCGACCGACGCCGTCAACTCGCCCTCGAAGACGGGCGTCCACGTCACGCCTTCGTTGACGGTCTTCCATACGCCTCCGCCCGCCGCCCCGACGTACATCGTGTAGGTCTCGCCACGCGGCTCCGCGACCGCGACGTCCGTCACGCGGCCGGAGATGCCCGTCGGACCGAGGTGCTGCCACGGCAGCGTCCGGAACGGGGACCGCTCGAGCATGGAACGGTGCGCGTCGAAGGCGGCGAGACGCGCCGTCGACGACATCCGGTCCTGGGCCCCGAGCCGCGGCGCCACGGTCGCGAGCGTGGCGCACGCGACGGAGAGGGAGAGGGTGAGTCGGAGGGTTCGACGGGCGTTCATGGACGGGCCGTGTTCGAGGGGTGGGATGCAGCCGGCCGGCGCCGCGGCGGGGACCGGCAAGCTAGCGTGGTGCTGCGGAGGTTCGCGAGCCACGGAGGGCGGCGGGGCGGCGCCGGGCGCGGCGGAAGCCGGGCCGGGCCGCTTTCAATCGTCCCGCTGACGCCCCATCTCGACCGCCTGCAGGGCGGCTCCGTCGCCGAGGTCGATGCGAACCTCGTGCACCTCCGAAGAGCGGTCCTCCAGCTCTGCGACCAGAGACAGCGTACGATCCTCGGGAACCCCGCAGAACAGGTAGAAGCCCCGCGCGTCGGTCGTCGTCGAGAAGCCGTCCCCGGCGAAGCCGGTCCCGCCCCGGGTCTCGGCCGGCATCGTCACCACCCCGCCCACCACGCGGTACTCGGCCCACCGGACCTGGACCGCGGCGCCGACGACGAGGCGGCCGCGGGCGTCGCGGACGATTCCGGCCAGGACCGCCGAGCCCTCCGGCCGCTGAACCTCACGACACGCGTCGAAGAGCACGTCCCCGACCGACGGCATGTGATAGTCGAGCGCGGTCGCCTCGCCGCGGACGACGTCGCGCGTGACGGTGGGAGGCACGAAGCCGGCCTCCTCCAGGGTCGGATCGACGAAGCGCACCTGATAGCGCCCCGGGTTCAACCCGGTGATCGAGTATGCGCCGTCCGGCGTGGTGTACACCTCCTGGCTCGAGCCGACGACTCCCACGCGCGCGCCCCGGACCGGAACCCCCACGCTGTCGACGACCGTACCCTCGAACCCACCGGTCTCGACCCGCTGCCCGAGGCGGCGCCCCCCCGCTTCCCGAACCTCGAGAACGAGGCCGCCCGTGAGCTGGTACCCGTCGATGAACCGCGTGCGACGCCCCTGCGAGTCGATCCGCTCGGCCACGGCGGGCATGCGGATCCACCACTCCGGCACGATCCACGTCCCGGCCGGCATCCGCCGGAAGTCCACACGCCCGCCGATCCGGTCGGAGGTGATGTCGGGGTCGAGGAACCGGTAGCTGAAGTCGAGCCACCGCAGCTCCGCCGTCTCCTCATCGAGCCAGAGCGTGCCCGCGATGTCGGCGACGCGCTTGTTCTCCCCGGTCGGCTCGAAGCCCAGGCCCACGAGGCCGGCCGTGTCGTCCGAGCCGCGGGCGAGCCGGAAGCAGTGCGTGTCCAGGAAGGCGTCGGACAGGAGGACGTCGGCGTCGGGCGCGTAGTACACCTGGTCACCATCCTCGCGCTGCACGAAGCCGTTCTCCACGAGATCCTCGGCGGGCCTGCTCTCGAACGGCGAGAGCATGTACCCCTCCCGCCGCGACTCCTCCTCGCTCAGGATCGTGAAGTCCCGGTCCATGCGCCGGTTGTACGTCATCGTCTCGTAGCGGTACGACCCCCTCTGGTCCGTGAAGGAGGCGACCGCCAGCGCCTTGCGCGCCTCGTCCCACACGTTCGCGATCGCCAGACCCTCGCCGCCGGGCCGGACACGGCAGCGGCCTCCCTCGGCCTCGACCTCGATTCCCTCGAGCTGGATCGCGGTCGACGAAAGCCGGAGGTCCTGGGAGACCGACATGCCCTCGGCCACGTCGAAGAGGCCGGTCTCGCCCGTGGCCATCCCGATCATCTCCGCGCGCACGTGATAGCTGCCGGCGGGGATGCCGACGAAGAGCGCCCGGCCCCGCTCGTCGGTGAGCCCGCTGCGGACGGTCTCACCCGCCGGATCGACGAGATACGTCAGCGCGCCGAACACCGGCGTGGACGTATCGGCCGAAAGGACGCGCACGAGCACCGTCTGGGCGCTGACGGCGGCCGGGACCAGCCAGAGCACGGCGGCCGGGACCAGCCAGAGCACGGCGGCCAGGGCGAGGGGTCGGAGGCTTCGGTTCACGGATCGGTCGGGCGTGCGAGGATCGGACCGGGGGCCATCCCGGGCGATGAGGCGCGTGCTCCCATGGTACGGACACCGCCCGCGCCGGTTCCGCTGGCATGCCTCGGGCCCGGCACCGGATCGGGAGTCGCGCCGGCTGCGGGGCGGTCGGGGCCCGGACCGGCCGACGTTCGGGCTGGCCGAACCGGAGCCCGCGCTGGTACCCTGGTGCCGGCTCGGGTCCGACCCCGGCGCGTGCCGGGGTGGGGCGGCCCGACGTCGCACGTGTGACGCCCCCGTCGCGCGCCGCCCCGAGGCGGCCGCCGCGCAGAGAGGAGAGAGCGATGTCCGACCGGCGTCGGCCGGCGAGCTGGGCCCCGTACATGACCTGGGCCAAGCACCACCCGAAGGCCCGCCTGGATCTCACGGGGTCCAACCTCCTTCCCTGCTCCCTCGACGAGCTCCCCGGCGCGCGCGAGGCGCTGCGCCTCTACGCGCGCAACGACGACGGCTGGCCGCCGCTCGTCGAAGCGATCGCTCGCC